>JBNJFW010000017.1:0-14200 GCA_051747165.1 Elusimicrobiota bacterium
GCGCTCCGCGGTATCCAGCGTGAACTAGGCCGCCATGCAGGAGGCCGCCTCCAAAGGGGCCCGTACGGCTGTTATATGCAACGTAATAGATTCCACCGCCGCTCGAGAGGCGCGGGATGTCATATACACCCATGCCGGACCGGAAATCGGGGTTGCCTCCACAAAAGCATTCACCTGCCAGCTGGCAACTATTTACCTTTTAACAATCTATTTCGGAACTCTTAAAGGAACCATGTCCGGACAATACCGTAGCAAACTGGCAAAAGGACTCATAGAACTTCCCCTGAAGATAAAAACAGCTCTCGGAAGGCAGAAGCACATAGAAAACATTGCCCACAAATACTTTAAAAAATCAAACTTTCTGTACATAGGCCGGCACATAAACTACCCCCTTGCCCTGGAAGGAGCCTTAAAACTAAAAGAAACCTCATACATACACGCCGAGGGCTACCCTTCGGGGGAAATGAAGCACGGCCCCATAGCTCTTATTGACGGTGAAATACCCATAGTAGCAATTGCCAATAAAAGTTCTGTCTACGAAAAAATGATTTCAAACATTCAGGAGCTAAATGCCCGGGACGGAAAGGTAATAGCAATAGCCACCGATAATGACAAAAGAATCGCTGAAATTGCCGAAGATGTTATTTATCTTCCGGAAGTTCCGGAAATACTCTCCCCGATTCTAAACACAATACCCCTGCAACTTCTCGCCTACCACATAGCGCGTCTGAGAGGATGCGACATAGACCAGCCTCGAAACCTTGCCAAAAGCGTTACCGTGGAGTGACTTTAAGATTAATAAAAAGAAAAATACTTTCGAATTTTTTCCAGGGAACTCTCAAATAAATACTCTACATTTTTAGCGTAATTGTCCAGTATAATTACAGCATTTATTCCGGCGTCCTCGTCCACGGATTCTCTTACTCTCTCCGCCAGACAGGTATTGACCCTGGCCACGCGGTTATAAAAAGCTCTCAGCCCATCTAAATCCCAATCCGGCTCCTCGCCGCTTTTATAAATATAATACTGCCTTAAAAGATAATTTCCGGCGGCTCTGTACATTGTTTCTTCAATAGTGGAAAAAGGCAGATGAAACCTGGCCATGGGGGTCAGCTCTTTTAATATGGGGCAGCCGCTTAACGCAAGACACAGCCCCATTATTGAACTTAAAGCCGTCTGGGCAGTAACAGTACCGATAGTTTTTCTCTCCGGAGTAACAACCTCGGCCTCTACCTGCTGAAAAGACTTCACCCCTTTAAATTCTTCAACTATCTCGGCTATGCTTAAAGCCGCCGGGCAGCAGGGACTGGATGAAGATTCAAGCGGGCACTCTCCGCACTTGTAAAAATCCAAAGCAGCCCAGTAAGGAGGGTCCTTTTTAAAATGGCTCTCGCAAAAGGCCATCCTGTCAGAAGAAAGCCGTATTTTAAACTCTTTGCACACGCCCTCATATCTAACCACATAAAGGTACTCTACGAAGTTATTTTTTTCCATCAAGTATTTGGCGGAGCTTGGCGTTTACGATATTGGGATTGGCGCGGCCTCGGGTTTTTTTCATAACGCCTCCCACAAGCGGTCCGATAACTCCTTCTTTTCCTTTTAGATATTTTTCTGCCAGCTTTGGGTTTTCTCTAATAACAGCTTCACACAAGTCTGCGATTTTTTCTTCGCCGCTGATCTGGCTCATACCTTTTTCCTCTATTATTTTAAGGGGGGACTTGTTCTTATCCCACATTATCTCAAAAATCTCCTTGGCCATTTTTCCGGAAATTTTTCCGGAAACAATAGAATTTATAAGCTCCCCCAGATAAACGGGATCCAGGCGAAGCAGGGAAAAATCGATGCCCACCGAATTCATCTTACCCTTAAGCTCTGTATTTATCCAGCTGAGCAGTTTTTTAAGGCCGGTTTTCCGGTCTTTAAGCTTTTCATAAGCTTTCTCAAAAAAATCGGCGCCCTCCCTCTCGCGGCACAAAAACTCCGCATCATATTCACTCAGGCCAATCTCTGTAACAAACCTTTTTATCTTTTCATGAGGCAACTCAGGAATTTCCCTGCGGGATTCCTCCAGTAAATCCGCGGACACAAGCAGCGGGGGCAAATCCGGCTCCGGAAAATACCTGTAATCATGGGCTTCTTCTTTAGACCGCATGCCTCTGGTGATGTTTTTCTCCTCATCCCAAAGCCGCGTCTGCTGAATTACTTTTTCTCCATTTTGAAGAAGTTTCTCCTGCCTTTTTGCCTCATAGGAAAGAGCGGATTCAACCGCCTTAAAAGAATTTAAATTTTTAACTTCTGTCTTCACTCCCAGCTCAACACTCTCTTTAAGATTTAAACTCAAATTGGCGTCACACCTCATAGACCCCTTTTCCATATCGCAGTCGCTTACCCCTGCATACCTTAATATTTTCCTAAGAGACCTTAAATATTCTCCGGCCCGGGAGGGCGAAGTTATAACCGGAGCGCTCACTATTTCTATAAGAGCGGCACCGCAGCGGTTTAAATCCACAAAAGTCTCACCGCCCCTGTGCATAAGCTTTCCCGCATCCTCTTCCATATGCACTCTTTCAACTTCTATTTTTTTTCCCCTCGCAACAACAAAGCCATTTTGGGCAAGGGGTTTTTCATACTGGGAAACCTGGTAATTTTTTGGAAGATCGGGATAAAAATACTGTTTTCGCTCAAAAACAGAATACTCATTAATATTACAGTTGAGGGCCAGAGCTGCCTTAACAGCCTGTTTTACGCAAGCCTCTCCGGTTACCGGCAAAGCCCCCGGCTGGCCGGTACATACAGGGCAGACACAACTGTTGGGCTCGGCCGCATACTCATTGGCGCAGCGGCAGAAAAGCTTTGTAACAGTCTTAAGGTGAACATGAACCTCAAGCCCCACCGTAATTTTATACCTGCTCCCCTTCATTTGTCTATCTCTTTCTCCAATGCTTCTGCGGCTCTGAAAAGCATATCCTCACTTAGATATGCCCCCATGAGCTGGGCGCCGACCGGCAACCCTCCGCTGTCATTGCCGAGCGGAACATTTACAGCCGGTATGCCCGCCAGGTTAGCTGAAACCGTAAACTTATCGGAGAGATACATCTTTAAAATATTATCCTTCATCTCGCCCAGTTTAAAAGCCGTGCCCGGCGTAGTAGGAGCAAAAACAACATCTACCTCATTGAAAGCGTTCTCAAAATCTTTTTTAATAAGACTTCTCACCTTCTGGGCTTTTATATAATAAGCATCATAATAGCCCGAAGAAAGAACATAGGTACCCAGCATTATCCTGCGCTTGACCTCGGAACCGAAACCTTCGGTTCGGGCAGATATTATATCGGAAGCAATATCTTTACCTGAATCTTTGCTTAATCCAAATTTTAAACCGTCAAAACGGGCCAGATTAGCCGAAGCCTCCGCAGGAGCCAGAATATAATAAACACTTAAAGCAACAGAGGTATGCTCCAGGGATATATTCTTCAGCAGAGCCCCGCAGTCTTTAAGCTTTTCAACTGCCAGCATAAACCTTTCCTTAACCTCGGCATCTATTCCCTCACTTAAATACTCCTGCGGGATACCTATCTTCAATCCTTTTACTCCCCCCTCTATTGACTGCAGATAATCAGGCACCTGAGCTTTAATCGACGTTGAGTCACAGCTGTCATAGCCGGCAATGGCTCCTAAAACATAAGCGCAATCCTTAACTTCGGAGGCAAAAGGAGCTATCTGGTCCAGCGATGAAGCAAAAGGAACCAGGCCGTATCTTGACACCAGGCCGTAAGTGGGCTTGAACCCCACCAGCCCGCAAAAGGCAGCCGGCTGCCTTACAGACCCTCCGGTATCTGATCCCAGGGCCACCGGCACCTGGGAATCAGCAACAGCAGCAGCTGAACCCGAAGAGGAACCTCCGGGAGTTCTTTCCGGGTCAAAAGGATTAAGCGCGGGACCGAAAAAAGAACTCTCTCCCGAAGAACCCATAGCAAACTCATCCATATTGGTTTTGCCTACTATAACCGCTCCCGCTTCTTCCAGGAGCCTCACTGCAGTCGCAGTGTAAGGAGAGCGGTAATTCTTAAGCATCTTGGAAGCGCAGCTTGTAATTAAATCCTCAATGAGCATATTATCCTTTATCCCCACAGGAACACCGCACAGGGGGCCCGGATCTATTCCTTTCTTTACTTTAGCGTCTATCTCGGAAGCTTTTTTATAAGCATACTCCTCATTCAGACTTATCCAGCAATTGAGATCCCTGCCCCTGCTTTTTATTTTTTTAAAAGAGCTCTCCAACACTTTCCCGGCAGACATCTCCCCGCTTAAAATACTTTTTCTTATTTTATCCACCCGGCTCATTTTATTACTTTCTTAACTTTAAAAAATCCGTCCTCAAAACAGGGAGCGTTTTCGGCAATTTTCTGTACTTCTTTAAAGTCCTCCCTTTTATCCGGATAAAGCCGCATACTTTCCATAAACGGCTGGTCCAGAGGGGCCACACCGGAAGTGTCAATTTTTTTCAACTTATCAATATAATCGAGAATATCCTCCATTTGTGACGGAAAGTCGGACTTTTCCTCATCTCTTAAATCAAGCATAGCTAAGCGCATCAGCTTCTCAATAGTTTCATGCTTCATATAAAATATTTCCCCTGCTTATAGATGAATAAAAACAATCCATCCTCCTGCTGTTAAAACAAAACCGGTAAAAATTACAGCCTTGTTATCAACATAAAACCATCTTAAAAATTTAGAGGCAGCAGCCGGAATTAAAGAAATAAAAAGGCCGCATAAGACAAAATAAACTCCGCATACCGCAACCACCCAGTGAGCATAGAGCCCCCCCATGAAAGTACGGGTCAGATAAATTAAACCAGCGCCCAGAAGAAAAATTATAACCGCGGCCTTTCTTTTCCACGCATTTTTTGAGTCGCAAAAATCAATTACAGTACTTCTGATAAATGAAGGAAAAAGCAAATAAATAATTCCTTCCATAATTATTAAAACGCTCAGCACCTTCGCGATTAAAGTAATCATTTATTCTTCCAGAAACCTTTTATTTTTTTTAGCTCGCTTCCGTCCATGCAGTTTTCAAGAAGCTCGCTTACCGTATCCTGCATAGTGGGATGCTCAAAATCCCCCATAATATATGAAAGCGGCTTTAAAACAAAAAGCCTGTTATGCATGTCCATGTGAGGAACCGTAAGTTCCTCTCCGGCTATTACCTCATCCCCGAAAAAAACAATATCTATATCAATTACGCGGGGGCCCTTATCAGCTGTTTTTTTTCTGCCCATCTTACTTTCCACAGACTTAATGATCTTATAAAGTTCATCAATAGAAAGTTCGGTATCAAAACTCAGACAGCAGTTATAAAAATCTCTCTGCTGGCGATAATACATGGGGGGCGACTCAAAAACCGGGCTTTTCTTTAATTTGATTCCCAATTCTTTTTCCAGCAGCTTAACGGCATTTCTTAAATTCTCTTCCCGGTCACCTACATTAGAGCCTACGGAAAGAGCCACCTTTATATTACTGCTCATCTATATACCCTCCTCTACCAATCTATACTTTTAAGCCTCTTTGCAGCTTCCTTTATTCTTTCGGCGCTTCTGGTAGCGGCAAACCTCACATAACCCTCTCCCGAAGGACCGAAAC
The DNA here is from genome assembly GCA_051747165.1 of Elusimicrobiota bacterium. Lineage (GTDB taxonomy): Bacteria > CG03 > SLGR01 > SLGR01 > PWQF01 > JBNJFW01. Next base: position 5,643 of record JBNJFW010000017.1, read on the forward strand.
CATTACCCGGAGTGCATATTATGCCGGCCTGGGATATTATTTTCTTTACCGCCTGGGCTGATTTTATTTTTACCGGAGGTTTTGCCCAGATATAAAAAGCCGCTTGCGGTTTAACAAATCTCCAGGACATTTCTTTCAGAGTGGAGGCCATTATGTCGACCCGCTTTGAATAAACTTCTCTTGCCGATTCGGACAAGCGCTCATAATTTTCAAGAGCGGCTATCGAGGCATCCTGAACAGCCCCGAAGACTCCGGAATCTATATTGCTTTTTACCGAAGACAGTCCCTTCACTATCTCTGTGTTTCCGCAGGCCCAGCCTATTCTCCATCCCGTCATTGAAAAAGTCTTTGATAGCGAAAAAAACTCTATTCCCACATCTCTGGCGCCCTCTGTTTGCAGAAAGCTCACAGGCTTAGAGCCATAATAAAGCTCGCTGTAAGCGGCATCGGAGGCAACTATTATAGAATGCTTTTTTGCCACCTCTACAGTTTCCTCATAAAACTCCGGCGTGGCGGAAGCCCCCGTGGGGTTATTCGGATAATTAATAAAAAGAATTCTGGCTTTATCTAAAACTTCATCCGGTATTTTCTCATAATCGGGTAAAAAAGAATTCTCTTCCTTAAGAGGCATAAAATACGGCTCTCCTCCGGCAAAAATAGATGCCGAATTATAAACGGGATAAGCAGGTTCGGGTACAAGAACAGTATCCGAAGGATTAACAAAAGCAAGAGGCAGATGGGCTATACCCTCTTTGCTTCCTATAAGGCTGTGGATTTCATTTTCAGCATCAAACTCAAGGCCGAACCTTTTAAGCATGAACTCTTTTATTTTTTTCCTCAGCTTCTTTTTTCCCTTACCGAACGGATACTGGTGATTTTCCTGATTATCAACAGCCTTTTTCATTTCTTCCCGTATAAGTTCCGGAGTGGGAATATCCGGATCCCCAACTCCAAGATTTATTATATCAACCCCCCTGTCAATTGCCTCCTGCTTCATCCGGTCAACCTCAACAAACAAATAAGGCGGAAGCCTCTTTAACCTTTCAGCCTTATCTAAAAAACCTTTATCTGCGGACATTTAATAACTCCTTCCTACAGCAAAAACACTTATTCTAACTTAACACATCCTCCATTTTATAAAGCCGCCCCCGGCCGGCTTGCGCCAGCCACAAAGCAGCCTTAACCGCTCCCCGGGCAAAAATTTTCCGCGAAGAAGCCCGGTGAGTAAGTTCAATCCTGTCTTCCTTGCCGGCCCACATAAGCGTATGCTCACCCACTATACTTCCGCCCCTTAGGGCATGTACGCCGATTTCGTTCTTTTTCCTGGGACCGGCCGCTCCCTCTCTTCCATAAACAGCCTTATCCTTTTCGCCGGCTATAACGGAAAAAAGTTTTTTAGCTGTTCCGGAGGGGGAATCAACCTTCCGGCTGTGATGGGATTCAACTATTTCCCGGTCATAACCCATTTTTTTCAAAGCCTCATTTATAACCGCAGCCGCCTTAAACAAAACATTGACCCCTATACTCATATTAGGGGATAGCAGCAGGGGAATATCCTCAGCTGCTTTTTCGATTTTTCCCAGCTGGCGGTCACTAAAACCGGTTGTTCCCACCACCATAGCCTTACCCTCTTTTACCGCGGCAGAAAGAAGATTCATAGTTGAATCCGGAGAAGAAAAATCTATCACTACATCCGCTTTTTCCAGCGCCTCCGCTTTATCGGAGCTTACCTTCAGGGAATAAAAAACCTTTGACACATCGGGATGGCCGGGCGCCTCCAGAATCGAAACAAGCTCGGCATCGCTTTCTTCGACAGCTACATCACATATATTCTGCCCCATAGCTCCGCGACCGCCTGAAACACAAATTTTAACCATTTTTCTGCCCCAATGAGAAACTGCTCATAACCTTTTTAAGCTTTTCCCGGTTCTCGCTGCTCATATTAACAAGAGGAAGCCTCAGCTCCGGTTTTATTTTTCCCATCATTCCCAGCGCCTCCTTGACCGGACCCGGATTTGTTTCTATAAAAAGCGCATCCATCATGGGAAGCCACTTATAGTGGATTTCCCTGGCTTTCTCATTTTCCCCTTCACTGAAAAGCTTCGTCATTCTGCTCATGGCCCCGGGAACTATATTGGCAACAACCGAAACCACCCCTTTTCCGCCCATAGCCATTAAAGGAAAAGTAATTGAATCGTCTCCCGAAAGCAAAGTTATCTTATCCCCGCAGAGCCTTATAAGCTCGGCGCACTGGGCAACGCTTCCTGAAGCTTCCTTTATCATGGAGATACTTTCAATTTCAGCAAGACGGGCAACCGTCTGCGGCATCATATTCACACCTGTTCTGGAAGGAACATTATAAAGGCATAAAGGAATATCTGTCTCCCGGGCCAGCTCCTCATAATGCCTGTAGAGCCCCTCCTGAGTGGGCTTATTATAATAAGGAGTAATGATTAAAGCCGCATCTGCGCCCGCGTCCCGGGCATAAGAAGTAAGATGTATGGCCTCGCTGGTAGAATTTGACCCGGTGCCCGGCATAACCTTCACCCGGCCCTCAACCATCTCAACTGTTTTATCGATCAGCTTTTTATGCTCATCCTCAGAGAGAGTTGCCGCTTCCCCCGTACATCCGCAGGGCACTATGCAATCTGTACCCTCCTCTATATGCCAGTTTATCAGACTGTTTAAAGCCTCGTAATCTATATTCCCGTCCCTGAAAGGAGTAACAATAGCAACACATGATCCCTTTAACATTAACTTAACCTCCCTTTATATCTAACACTTAACTTCGGCAAAATTTTCAAGCGCGACCTCTCCCCGAAAAACCTCTGCCGCCTCACCTTCAAGCCTAACATTATCTACATGCGAAATCAAACCCTCTTGAGGAGAAAAATCAAAATCAACCCTCATCATACCTCCCCCTCTTGTTTCTATATTCAGGGGCAAAGAAAGCTTATCCTTGAGAACCGCCACCACAGCGCAGGCTGTAACACCCGTCCCGCAGGCAGGTGTCTCGTCTTCAACCCCTCTCTCATAAGTGCGCACCGCAATTTCAGACTCGTTTTTAATACTTATGAAATCAGCGTTAGTACCCTCCGGGGCAAAACTTTCATTATACCTTATGCTCCGGCCGGCCTCCTTTACACTCATTCCGCTGATATCATTTAAATAAGCAACAAAATGAGGAACACCCGTATTTATATATGCCCCCTTTAGATTTTTTCCGTTCAATTTAATTTCCATATTAATTTTTATATCCCTGGGCTCGGGCATAAAAAGCCTTATCATAGAATCATCCCCCCTCTCGGCTCTCATGGCTCCGGCTCCGGTAATAAAATCAACCTCATTTCTTCCGGTCTTCATAAAGTAATAAGCAGCGCTGCATCTTGCCCCGTTTCCGCACATGTCCACCTCGCTGCCGTCGGGGTTAAAAATCCTCATCTTAAAATCCGCCCCGGCCTCTTTTTCAAGAACCAGAACTCCGTCGGCGCCAATTCCCCGGCGCCTTGAGCACAACTTCGGTACATAGCTCTTCCATTGGAGGCCACAGCTGTCTTCTGAAATAAAATCAAACAGAATAAAATCATTACCCGCGCTTTCGGTTTTAACAAACTTAACTTTCATCTCACACTTCTCCGGTTTTAAGGTCATCAAAAGTTTCTCTTTTTCTTATTAAAGAAACACTGCCGCTGTCCAGCATGACCTCGGCCGGCCGTAACCTTGCATTGTAATTTGAAGACATTGAAAAACCATAAGCTCCCGCGTCAAGAACAGCCAGGACATTACCCTTTCTCAAACCTTCCACCTCTCTTGACTTGGCCAGAAAATCACCCGACTCGCAGACCGGGCCCACAACATCAACAATCTTCTTTTGGCCGGATTTTTCCACCGGAACAATCCGGTGATAGGAACCGTACATAGCCGGCCGCAAAAGATCATTAAATCCCGCATCCACAACGGCAAAACTCTTATGCGAGGACTCTTTAAAATAAGTTATTTCGGTTAAAAGAATTCCGGCGTTTCCCACAATAGATCTTCCAGGCTCAAGCACAAGAACCTCACTTCTTTCCTTGAAAATATCATATAATTCCGAAGCTATATCCCCGGGCGAAGGCGCTTCCTTTTCGCGGTAGTTTATTCCCAAACCTCCTCCTATGTCAATATGAGTGACTTTTATTCCCTCCTTCTTCAGCATATCGGCAAAAGAGCAGGCATGTCGCGCAGCATCCCGTATAGGCTCTGTGCTGGTAATCTGCGAACCTACATGTACATGCACTCCCTTTACATCTATATTATCCATAGCGGCAGCTTTTTTATACAGACTTAAAGCCTCCTGCGGAAACACCCCAAACTTATTTTTCTTAAGGCCTGTTGAAATAGAAGGATGCGTGCCGGGATCTATATCCGGATTTATCCTGAACGAAACCCCTGCAGTTTTACCTGACTCTTGCGCTACTTCCGCCACCGTATCAAACTCCTGCGCGCTTTCTATATTGATAAAACAAATGCCACTATTGACTGCATACTCAATTTCCCGGCGTGTTTTGCCCACTCCCGCAAAAACTATCTTTTCCGGAGGTATGCCCGCTTCCAAAGCCATAAACAGCTCTCCGCCCGAGACCACATCCGCTCCCGAGCCCAGAGAAGCTATCATCTCCAGAATACGACTGTTATAATTGGCCTTAACGGCATAACATATCATAGAGTTCATTTCCTTAAAAGCGTTAACATAACTTAAAAAATTATTTTTAATTACATCGGCGCTGTACACATATAAAGGAGTGCTGAATTCCGCAGCAAGCTCCTTTAAGTTAACTCCCCCAAAAAACAAAACCCCATCCTTATATTCAAAAAACTCCCTATTCTTAGTTTTCATCTTTTTCTTCTCCTCTTCCGGAAAGACGTCTTTGAACGGCATTTCGGGGATCTATAAACTCATATACATCCTTTGAAATATCCGGAACATGATTTTTTATCTCTTCAAGCGAAAAATCCGATATCGACTCATAGGACTTTTCAACCCCTTCTCTTACCAGCATTCCTGTAATGCGATGCGCATCCCTAAAATCCACAGCTTTTTTCAAAACAAGATACTCTGCAAAATCCGCCGCGTCCGTAAAACCCGAACAAGCCGAATCTTTCATTTTTTCCCGGTTAAAACTTATATTCCCCATTACCGTACTCATAACTCCGGCCAGCTCGCATGCCCCCTCCGCCGCATCATATATAACCTTATCATCCTGCATATCCCGGTTATAGCTTAAAGGAAGAGACTTCATAAGCATAAAAAGACTGCAGGAATCCCCCCATATAGTCGCCGCCGCCGAGCGTACAAGCTCCAGACAGTCCGGATTTTTTTTCTGCGGCATTATAGAAGAAGTATCCGCTATCTCATCCGAGAGCTCTATAAAATTAAATTCCTTTGTGGCAAAAATTATAAAATCCTCCGCCATTCTGGAAAGATGTATGGAAAAAATGGAAAGAGCAGAAGCATACTCCAAAATATAATCCCGGCCGGAAACAGCATCCACGGTATTTTTGATTATACCCTCAAAGCCCAGCTCATCGGCCATCATAGCGATATCCAGCTTTATATTGCTTCCCGCAGACGCTCCCGAACCCAGGGGCAGAAGATTCGCCCTCTTTTGCACCTGCTCCATACGTTCGATATCCCTTATAAGCCATGAACTGTAAGCTCCCAGCTGGACCGACAGATTAACAGACTGAGCTCTCTGCATATGAGTATAAATCGGAATAAGGGAATCCTTACCCTCAGCAGCCCTGTCAGCCTCATCAATAGAATTTAAAAGCTTTCTGATTTCCGCCACCAGTCTACGGGAGGAATCCCGCACATACATTCTCATATCGCAGGCCACCTGGTCATTTCTCGATCTGCCCGCATGAAGTTTCTTGCCTATATCTCCCAGCTCCTGTTCAATAGCCATATGAATATCGTCCGCTCCTGTCGAAAGATAAGCAGAATCCTTCTTGATTTTTCTGCCTATGTTCTCAAGAGAGGAAACAATCCTGGCTCTGTCCCCGGATGAAATAATGCCTGCTTTTTCCAAGGCGCGGGCATGCGCGATGCTCTGTCTTATATCATAAGGGGCCAGAAACCTGTCCTTCTTCAGAGAAGAACTAAAAGCTTCAATGCCCTCATTCATAGCCTTCCCGAATCTTCCTTCTCTTAGCACCACTATACTACTCCTCCCTCTCCTTCCAGACCCTGAGAGGAAGGCCCCATATATCTATAAAACCCTTCGCCGACTCATGAGAAAACTTGTCCGCCTCGGTATAAGTAGCAAGCTCCTTTGAGTAAAGCGAAAACCTCGAGCGGCAGCCGGCAGCGCTTACTGAAGTCTTAAAAAGCTTCAGCTTAACTTCTCCGCTCATGCGCTTAATTGTAGTATCGGCAAAATTCTGAATGCTTTCTCTGAGAGGCGAAAACCACTTCCCGTCATAAACCAGCTGAGCGTACTCACGGGCCAGCTTTGTTTTTTCTTTCAGCAGGTCTCTTTCAAGAACAAGGCCTTCAAGATTTCTTAAAGCCTTAAAAAGCACCGTAGCGGCCGGGGATTCATAAACCTCCCTGGACTTTATGCCCACAACCCTGTTCTCTACAATATCTATACGGCCCACTCCGTGCCTTGCTGCTATTAAATTAAGCTTCTCCACCAGCTCAACCTCATTCAGCTCCTCTCCGTTTAGCTCAACGGGAACCCCCTCCTTAAACTTAATAAGAACCTCCTCGGGCTCCCCTGCAGCATTCCCGGCCCCGGCAACAGTTATATATGAATCCTCCGGAGCTTCATTCCAGGGATCCTCCAGCTCTCCGCACTCCACGCTTATGCCCCAGATATTCCTGTCTATTGAATACTTACCCTTACCCTTGTCCTCAATAGAAAGGCCCTTGCTTTTCAGATAATCCATCTCTGCCTGGCGGGAATTCAGATCCCATTCTCTAAGCGGCGCTATAACCTTTAGCGAAGGATTTAAAGCCCCCGCCGCCAGTTCAAAGCGAACCTGGTCATTACCCTTTCCGGTACAACCGTGAGCCACCGCATCCGCCCCGGTTTCTTCTGCAATCCTAACCATCTCCCTCCCTATAAGAGGCCGGGCAAGAGCCGTAGCAAGCAGATAACCGTTTTCGTAAACAGCCCCCACTCTCAAAGCGGGAAAACAAAAATTCCGGATAAAATCTTTTCTCAGATCGACAAAATAAAACTCATCGGCGCCGGCTCTGCGGGCCCTTTCCTTTAAAACATCCTCATCTTCCGAAACACCCAGCAAAGCACAAAAAGCAACCACCTTAGCATCATACTTTTCCTTTAAATAAGGAATTATGCACGTAGTATCCAGACCGCCGGAATATGCAAGAACAATCTTCATTTTAAATTTTCTCCTTTAAATACCTAAGAGTCTCCTCCACAACTTTTTCTATTTCAGACAAAGATACAATATAAGGGGGAAGAAACCTTAAAACATTACCGGCGGCGCAATTGGCAATTATGCCCCTGCTAAACAGATAGTCCACCAGGTTAGAAGCATCAAACCCCATTTCCACCCCCACCATAAGACCCCTGCCTCTGACCCCCTTAATCAATGATATTTCTTTTTTCAGCTCTTTAAAAGAATTAATAAAAAAATCCCCGAACTCCCTTATCCGCGCCAGCATATCATCATCCACCTTTTCCAAAACAGCCAGACCGGCCGCGCAGGCAACGGGGTTCCCCCCGAAAGTCGAGCCATGGTCGCCGGCCTTCATACTTCCCGCAATCTCCTCTCCCAGCAAAACAGCCGAAAGAGGAAATCCGCCTCCCAAAGCTTTTCCCATAAGCGTGATATCCGGCTTTATGCCGTAATGCTCGTAAGCCATAAACCGGCCGGTACGGCCCAGACCGGTCTGGATCTCATCCACAATAAGAAAAATGCCTTTTTCCGAGCAAATCTCTCTTAAACCCCTAATAAACTCCATATCGGCCACATTAACCCCACCCTCTCCCTGTATAACCTCAACTAAAACAGCGCAGGTCTTATGATTTATTTTCTCTTGAGCCGAAGCAAGAAAATTAAAATCCGCATGCACAAAACCCGGAGGCATGGGCCCCAGGCCTTCCCTGAACTTAGCCTGGCCCGTGGCCGCGATTGCAGCCATAGTCCTGCCGTGAAAAGAATTTTTAAAAGATATCACCTCATACTTTTCGCCGTTAAAATACTTCCTGGCGGACTTTATTGCGCACTCAACAGCCTCCGAACCCGAATTGGCGAAAAAAACCTTCCCCGGATAAGTTCTCTCTACAATTTTCCGGGCCAGCTCCTCCTGATTCTCATCCCGGAAAAAATTGCTCAAATGAAGGTATCTATCCATTGCCCCCCGGGCTTTATCCATAACCCCGCTGTGCCGGTGCCCCAGGGCATTTACGGAGATACCGGAAAGAAAGTCAAGATATTTTCTCCCCTCTTTATCATAAATATACATGCCGGAGGCTTTATCCACATCCATATCAAACCTTTTATATACATCAAGCAGACTGCTCATTTAATTACGGTCCCCGTTG
>JBNJFW010000018.1:0-13773 GCA_051747165.1 Elusimicrobiota bacterium
TTAAGCAGGGAGTCATGATTTCCCGGTATTATGTGAAAGTTTATGGATGGATTCGAGGCACAGAGAAGTTCAAAATCCGCCATGCCTGCATCTTCTTTGTTAAAAAGATCCCCCGCAATTATCAGCTCGCTAATATTCTCTTTTTTTAAAGAATGTATTATATCTTCAAAAGCTTTAAAACGGCCGGGGGTTTCATCTCTTCTTTTTAAATGCAAATCTGAGGTAAATGCCAGTTTCATGGTATTATTCTAAAGCATAGACTTTTTAAAGTCAACTCAATCCGCTTTTTTATTTTATTATAATTACCGGGCGGGCCAATAAGGCCCACCCGCAATTACTAGCAGTTTTTACCAGTTCTCACAGAGCACTTCAAAATGCGACTGGGGATGAGCGCAGGAAGGACAGAGCTGCATAGCTTCTTCTCCCTCGTGCACATAACCGCAGTTAAGGCATCTCCAGGTAACGCTTTTATCCTTTTTAAAAACCTTGTTATTTTCAATATTGGATACAAGCGCCTTATACCTTTTTTCATGCTGTTTTTCGGCCACCGCTATGGCGTCAATGGTACCGGCCACATCATCAAAACCCTCTTCTCTTGCTGTTTGAGCAAAAGAAGGATACATATCGGTCCACTCGTAATTTTCGCCTGCCGCCGCGCTTTTAAGGTTTTCAATGGTAGAGCTTATAGAACCGGCCGGATATGCCGCACTTATTTCAACCTCGCCTCCTTCCAGAAATTTAAAAAGCCTTTTGGCGTGCTCTTTCTCCTGATTGGCCGTTTCCTCGAAAATCTCTGAAATATGCCTGTAGCCTTCCTTTTTGGCTACCGAAGAAAAATAAGTGTAGCGGTTGCGCGCCTGCGATTCTCCGGCAAAAGCCTTCAGTAAATTTTTTTCCGTTTCGCTTCCTTTAATTGTACTCATCTGATTACCTCCATTTTACTCTTCCTTCTTTAATTTTTATCCCGCCGGCATTTCCGGCACTCTCCTTTAAAATAGCCCTGCACTTCCTTTATTCTGTGCCTGTCTATGTATTCCCTTTTAAAAAAATCCGAATCCATTTTTAAATCATAAACTTCAGAACATTTTTCGCATATAAAATGAAAATGCGGTTTCAAGTTTCCGTCAAAGTTAGCCTTCTCCAAATCCGCAGAAAGTTTCAACGCAACTTTTTTACGGGCAAAAAGATTTAAAGTATTATAAACAGAGGTCTTTGAAAGAACCGGCAGGTCCTTTTTAACAAACTCATAAACCTCCTGTGCATCGGGGTGCGAAGAACTCTGTTTAAGGTACTCATAAATCTTCAGTCTTATAAGAGTGGGCTTTATGCCTTTCTCTTTTAAATCTTTTTTGATTGATTTCAATTTTGTATTCATTACAAAGGAATATACAAAAAAAATCTAACTATGTCAAAAAAAAACCCGCTTCCGGGGGGGCGGAAGCGGGTAAAATTATTATTTAAAAATTAAATTATTTTTTCTTTTTGCCTTTTTTCTTTTTGTCTTTTTGCCCTTTATCTTCTTTTTTGTCTTTATCTGAAGGGGCTTTTTTAGATGCCTGATTGGCCATGTCGTCGGCCTTAGCCATAAGGGTATTTTCAACAAAGTCTCCGGCAAAAGGAACCATATATTTTTCACCTTTAAAAGCCTTTACCATTAAAAATATCCACAGAAAAATTATAAGAAGAACTATTAGCAATCCTATAGTCGCTCCAAGAACAGGAATTACACCTACCAATATGTTAAGTATCATAAGTCCCAGAAAAACAACTATTGACTGAAGAGCGTGAAACTTCACAAACTTGTTTTCTCTTTCAATAACAAACATTATAATACCACTAAACCATCCCAGAACATAACACAACACACCTGCTGCGTTCTCTTCAATACCTATCTTTGTTTTAGCCATAAATCTTCTCCTTTATTAAAACCTCAAACAATCCGGTAACTTTTCCGGCCAGCTGTATATATTAATACAAATTTAAAGCTTAAAATCAAGTTTTTTGAATTTTATTTTTTTCTGTGTTATACTTAGTTGATGTAATATAACAGGGAGGAAGTCATTAAAAAAATTACGCAAAAGGGTTTAAGAAAAATAGAAAAGATAAAGCACACATCTCTTTTTTACCACAATACCGAAGAACAGTTTTTTGTCAGCATACCTTATCTTAAACAGGGCCTGGAAAGAAATGAAAAGTGTTATTACGTAAGCGCCGGAACCTCTTTTAAGCGCATTACTGATGCATTAAGGGATATTTATCCGAAAACGGATTCGGCTCTTAAATCAAAGCAGCTCGAATTAATGACAGTTTCCGACTGTTATCTTAGCAGGGGTTTCTTTAACCCCCAAAAAGCCTATAGGGATTTGAAAAACTTACACTCCGGCGCCATTAAAAGCGGCTACAGCGCCGTAAGGGCTTTGGGCGAAATGGACTGGATTCTTGAGCACAAAAAATACACAGGAGCCCTGAGGGAATACGAATTCGGATTAAATGAGTTAACGGAAAAAATTAAAAACATTAAACTACTCTGCCAATTCAATGCCGGCAAATACGATGAGGATTTTTTAAAGGAAATGATAATGGCCCATTCATGCGTTATATACGGCAGATTTCAAACCATCCTGTACTGAATCTACGCTTTAAGCAGAACTATCCTCTCAGAAATACTGTGTATCATACACTGTGTCAAAATCCGGAAGAAGATAAGTTTCTCCGTTTATTTCCGTCTCAGCCAGAGCTACAGTCCTGCGTGTTATCGTACAGGTCCCATCATCATTTTCAACCACCTCAAACCCATAGGTAGCATCAACAGCCGCACCCCCTTCAATCCTATGCTCGTGAGCGAAGAGATTCGCAATAATTTCAAACTTTCTCAATCGCACATCACGCCCGGAATTCCTCGTATTTTCCATGGTCTGTATAAGAAAACCCTGAGTGTCAAGGGAAGTATATGCGCTATACATTGTTGCAAAATCCTCCCTGATATTTGTACTCCCGTAAAAACTGGCATAATCTTCTGATCCGGATGATTCATCCCATAAACGTGACCACTCTGCCTCCGTAGTCATCCTCTCATCAAAAAGTTCATAATCAACATAATGCCCCATCTCATGATAAAGAACTTGTATAATATCCAATTCATCAATAATAGTAGAACTAATTGCTATTTGGGACGATGAAAGATAATATAAGCCATTATAGCCTAGATTTCGAACAAAAGTAATCACTTGGGGGCGCATTTCGGGCGGCATGGATATCAGGCCTGTATACACACTTTGTTCAGTTATTTCATCATAATCTCCTGCCAGAAGAACGCCAAATTTCTCAAAAATCCTTTCACTGACATTCATTGAGGACATTAACGCAGTCACTGTATCCGCATCTATATTAGAATCTATTGCAACAGACAGAAAATGCATGCCCTCCCGAAGGTTCATATTCTCCAATAAATCAGCAGCATTTTCGGGACCCATATAAAACAGGATCTCCGCTGATATCTGCCTGAAGGATTGACTTCTTGCCCCTCCGGCAAATATTTCTGCCGCATTTTCAACATTCATAGAAGACAATATCGCAGCTACTTTTTCTGTTCCTATCTTATCGCGTGAACGCGACAAAAGGGATAAGGCACTCTGAGAAGTCATGGCACTCAACATATCGGCAGCATTATCCGTATCCATCTGCGAAAGGATATTGACTATCTTATCACTATCACTATCATTTCTTTCCCATTTGTCTATTATTCTTGCTGCATTTGCGATATCCATAGCAGATAATATCGCCGCCGCTGTTTCTACATCCACATTACCTAGAATATCGGCGGCTCTCTCCGATGACATAACGCTCAAGGCACTCAACACAGAGGCCGCATCCTCGGTATCCATCTGCAAAAGGTCATCCACTGCCACTAACTGCAAATCCCTCATTGTCTGCCGTATTCTTTCCCCATCTTCGACGTCCATGGCAGACAATATCGCAATCTCAGTTTCCTCGTTCATATTGTCACTTAGCAGAATTGCAGAGCCAGCCCAATATGACATCGCACTCAATACAGCGACAGCATTATCCGTATCCATCTGGGAGAAGATATCGGCAGCACTTTCCGCCTCCATCTGAGACAGGATTTTCGCAGCTTTGTCCCTATCCATCTGAAACAGAATATCCGCAGTTTTATCCGAATTTATGCTGTCACTTAAAAGCATGTTGGAAACATTTCCAGGGGACATAATACTCAACACACTGGAAGCACTTTCTTCATCCATATGAGGCAGGATAGAGGCAGCATTGTCCTCATCCATCTGAGACAGGATATCCGCAGTTTTTTCCGCACCCATATGAGAGAGGATATCCACAGCATTTTCAGTATCCATACTGAAGCATAACAGAACAGCAGAGGCTCTCTCAAGAGACATAGCACTCAATACAGCGACAGCAAATTCCAAGTCCATATTATCACTTAACATAGTAAAAGCAATAACGTTCGCATCCTTATACGCCAGGATATCAGCAGCACTATGCGCACCCATCTGAGACAGGATATCCGTAGTTTTGTCCCCATTGCTATAACGGATAATTCTGGCAGCATTTTGCGGAACCATATGCAGCAGGATATCAGCAGAAACATCCGTATCCATATGCAGCAGGGCGTCCCATGCTATCTGTCTCAATGATTGACTTCTTGCTCCACTGTCAATTATTCTTGCCGCATCTTCAATCTTCATGGCGGACAATATATCCGCCACTGTTTCCACACCTATATTGCCGCTGGCCAGAATATTGGCGGCCTCATGCACATCCATAGCTCCCAAAATATCTGCTGCTTTTTCTGAAGAGATTACCCCGCCGGCGGCTAGAATTATGGCTGCTTTTTCCGAATTTATGTTTTCAAGTATTGAAGCCGCATTATCCGCATCCATGTTATCACTTGCCAGAATATTTGCAGCATCCTCCGCATCCATGGTTTCCAAATCTTCAATTTGGCTGTTATCCTGTTCATCAATTTCCTCTTGAGAATCAGACCCCTCATCTCTGCCAAAACCAAACATACTTTGCAAAAAATCTGTTAACGTACTCAAGAAATTCTCAATACCCTCTAGTAATCTTGAAAAAATTCCGCCGGAAACAGCTCCGCTCTGATATGCAGAATCACCTTCTTTACTGTTTTCATTAATTTCCTCAGCTGTTTCTTGGGTTTCTTCTACAACATTCGGAGATCTCCAGGATGAACCGCTATTTGACTCTCTAATATCACGCTCTGGAGGATTCCGGGAATAATTCCATCCCCAACCTGTATTTACAGAAAAAAAACAAACAGCTGCCATAAAAGCTATTATTTTCACACCTGTTTTCTTGCTCATGATTTTATCTCCCGGGTCATTTAATAAAGTTTCTATTACGTTGGCTCACAGTATACTGCTTCTTTATGAAAATTTTGTGTGATTATTGTAAAAATAATGTGAAATGTAATGTTTTATATTTCACTTTCACAAAATGAATTTTATTTTTTCTGTGCTATACTGAATTTTTTTGCAATTAAAGCCTAAATTTGCTAGGCTTAGTTTGGTTTACAGCATTAAAATATAACAGGAGGTAAAAATGTTTTTCAAAATATTAACCGCAGTTTTAGCCACGGCCTTTTTTTCTTATTCGCAGCCTGCAGCCCAGCAGCTGCCGATGATGCCAGAAGCTCAAGCCGAAGACAAAGTAGTAGCTACAGTAGAAGGAGAGGACCTTTATATGAGCCAGCTGCAGGAGCTGGCCCAAACCCAGCAGCTTGTGTTTCAGATGATGAATATCAACCCCCAGTTTGCCCAGTTTCTTCAAAGCCGGGAAGGTGAACAGGCCCTGGAAGAATATGAAAAATTTGTTCTTGGCAACCTGATATCTCATACCCTGCTTAAACAGGAAGCGGAGAAAGAAGGCATAGAGATTACCGAACAGGAAAAACAGGAGCATTTTGAAAATCACATTCAGCAGCTCAAAGAACAGCATCAGCTTTCTCAGGATGATCTGGAGGACCTTATCCAGCAGCAGGAAATCTCATCCATGGATGAGTACAGGGAGCTTTTTCTTGAGCATTCAAACCTAAAAGAGCATAAGCTCCTGGAAAAAGAAGGAATTGACGACAGCAATATTGAAGAGTATATAACCGGCCTGAAAGAAAAAGCGGATATTGAAATCCATCTTTAATTAACTTCTTCCGGCATTGCTAATCTGAAGTTTCTTTACAACTCCGCCTCCGGCGGGTTTGTCCCTAAATGCCATATCATGTATAATATAATGCTATGAAAAGAAAAAAAACAATTTTTTCCGTTATATTGTTTCTGATTGCGGCATTAATTATTTTGTTGAACCTTCTGGAGCCCTTTATAAAGTCCCGCCTAATATCTGAATTCCACTCTCGTACCGGCATGGAGATGCGCATGGAAAGTTTTAGCGCGGGCCTTTTAAAAGGAATCGACATTCAGGGTTTGGCTATTTTTGACAAGCAGGGAAAAATGCTCATCTCTGCCGACCGCATAAAAGCTCGCCTCTCTCTTGCGGCCCTTATACGCAAAAGAGTTGTACTTACTTCGTTATCCATAAAAAAGCTAAAAGCAGATACGGCAGTAGCGCAAGCCTTTTCAAATACTTCGCCCCAAGAGGATTCCTCCGGAGGCAGTTTTTCTTTTTTTATAAACAGCCTGAAATTGCAGGACTCATCTTTTATTCACCGGGGGAAGTCAACGGGTGTAGATATAGAAAAAGGTAAATTCTCCTTTGCTAAAGGAGAGATAAAGCTTTTAATTAAATCAGCTCTGCTTAAAAGAGGCTCCTCGGCACTGAAGATAAAAGAGTTTCAGGCCGGGGGAGACATAAGCGGGGACAGCTTCAATTTTGAAACAATCTATTTAGGCCTGAGGGAATTTGAACTATCCGGAAATTTAAAAGCTCAAAAAGATGCCCCCTTTTCCCTGGAAGGAAAAATATCATCCGAAGGAAAAGTTGGTAATATAGCAGATTTTGCCTCCGAGTTTTTCCCTTACGAGCCAGGCCTCTTTAACGGCCGTCTTTTTTTAAAAACAGAGATTGCAGGCACCAGGGAAAAACCCGATATCACAGCTGAGATGCAAATAAATGAGTTTGACATTGATAAAGGCTATATTGATTCCGCCTTTTTTAACTTGAACTACTCTGAAAACAAGGTAGAAATAAAAGAGGCCCTTATTCGGGACCCACAGGGAGGCAGCATATTTTTCACTGCCTTGTATGACATAGGCCTCAAAAAGATGGAGAACTTTGATTCCAAAATAGATAATTACAGTATAGCTTCTACCTCATTTTTGCCTGCGGAGGCCCATTCAAATATTGAAAATGCCCTTCTTAATGGTTCTTTTTCCTTTGCCGGTTCCTTAAGCCAAAAACAGGAACTATACGCCAGGGCAAATCTTGTACTCAGCGGAGCCGCTTACAGGAAAAAAAAGCTGGAAGACCTTGCTTTTAATTTACAAATAGACAAAGGCACAGGCCTTATGGATTTTAAAACAGGAGCTTCCGCCTTATCTGCCCGGGTAGAATATACAAATGAAATATCAGAAGGCAGCTTCCGCATTCTTTTAAAAAACATTGAAAATTTCGCCAGATACCTGGACATAGATAATATAGAAGGAGAGGCGCAGCTGGAAGGCTCTTTTTCCGGGCTGCCTCAAAACCCTCGTTTAAGTATTCAAATAAAGTCGGCGGATTTAATGTACAATATGATTCCAATAGTTTCCTCGGGAGGTAAAATATACTACCGGGAGGGCGATTTTTCTTTTGAAGGCCTGAATCTGCAGGGTGATTTTAAGGTCCGGGAGTCACCTTTAATACATAATCATGTTCCTTCCATAAAAGGAGAGCTTTCTTATGAGGCGACTATAAGCGGCGCATATCAAAACATAAAGGTAAATTTTAATCTGCTTTTTTCAAGTCCTTCTTTTAAGTCTTACGAAGCAGATGAATTATACGCCTCGGGCTCATATGCCGGGGGCATTACCAAGGTTGATTCTTTCTTTTTAAAAAAGGGATTTTACCTTCTTATGCTAGAAAATCCGCTAAGCGTAGCTGATAAAGCGGGCAATATTGATTTAGGGATTTATAAAATGCAGACAGGGCAAAAATACAGCCCCCGGCAAATGAACGCAAAGAGGGAAGACAGTTTTAAGAACGCCGGAGACTTAAGCATTATTTTTGACCTGAGCGGTGAAGATTATATAGAAGCCGTTATTGAAAAAAATGATATTGACCTGAAGATAGTTGAAACAATTTTAAAGCCGGATTTTACTTTTTCCGGGCTTTTGACCGGAAAAACCGAATTCAGAGGCAATATAAAAAATCCGGAGGTAGACATCCTCCTTTCTTTAAACCGGGCCTCCATAAACGATAGGGAAATAAGCAGGGCATCTGTTTCTTTTAATCTTAAAAATGAGATACTAAGAGTTGACGACTTTCAGCTTGCCACCCCGGAATCCGGAAACTTGTCCGCGAGTTTTTCTTTTGACATTACTGATATAGAAAACCTTAATTTCCTGCCTGATATAAAAGCCGCTTCCAGGGGCGAGATTAAAGCCCGGGATCTGGACCTTACTTTAATTAATAACCTGACAGCCTCTACAGTTTTAAATTCAGGCAGGGCCTCATTTCATATTAACTGGTCTGAAATTTTACCCCGCCCCTCTGTGGAAGGAGAAATACAGATTTCAGACGCCTCATTTTTTACCCATGAGCGGAGGGAGGTAAAAAAAATTAACTTATTCGCACTTTTAAAGGATAATACCCTTAATATAGAATCTCTTTCGCTGCAGGATAAAAACATGGATGCCGAACTTAGCGGAATAATAAAAATGCCGTCCAGAAACAGCTATGAATGGGAGCTTGAACTGCTGCAGAAAAATATAGAAACCGCAGCCATAACCGGCCGCTTTGACGGAGAAGAAATTTACATATTCAGCGATTTTAAGGGTATCGACATGTCGGGTTTTGCCGGTTTTATTCCGCAAGTAAAAACCCTGGAAGGAAAAATAGATTCCGAAATAACTGTAAAAGGAGCAGTAGCGGACCCAAATATTGAAGGAAGCTTAAATATAAGCGGCCTGGCTTTTTCGGCAATAGATCTTGCGGACTCCCTTCAGGGAGGTGAAGCCGAGATAACTTTTGATGAGAAGAAAATAGAAATAAAAAAATTTACCGGCAAGCTTCAAAACGGAAATATAAAAACTTCGGGCACACTAAACCATAAGGCAAGAAAAATAGTAAAAGCAGATGTTAAAGCTTCAGCAGAGAACTTAAAAGTAGACCTGGAAAATACTGCCAAAGGCAGCATATCAAAAGCAGATATCAGTTTAACCAACCGCAAAGACAGACTTATTTTATCAGGACTAATAGAACTGGGAGAATTCATACTCATGATCGAAGATGCCGATTCCGCAGTAAGCCCAAAAGACGAGCCCGATGCTCCGAGGGATAATATTTTTCTGGAGTTATCTCTTAAAACCGGAAATAATCTGTGGATGCACAACACGACCGGCCGCCTAAGGCTGGAAGGAGAATTAAATATAAGGGGTGCCATCCGCGGCCCTGTTCTTACCGGAAGAATATACACAAGGGAAGGATATGTCAACTATCTTGACAGAAGGTTCAAAATCTCCGAAGGTTTTGTTGACTTTGACGGCCATCCCCAAAACATGCCCTTAATTGATATACTTGCCCAGACCAGAATAAGAAGTCTGCGGCAGGCCGAAAACATTCCATACGACATAGACATAAAAGTTCACGGGCGTGCTGACGACATACAGGTTGAGCTGAGTTCAGACCCCCCTCTTGATTCCCCCGACATAATATCTTTGCTGGCTTTCGGCGCCACCAGGACCCAGCTAACCACTACAGAAAGTCTTTTCACCAAGCGGGCGGCTGAAATAGCAAGCGCCAGGGTGGCAGGCTATATATCCGCCCATGCGGGCAACATACTCAACCTTGATTTAATGCTTATAGAGGGAAATATTTTCAGGGCCGGATCGTCCTATGGTCCCCGTATACAGGCCAGAAAGGATATCTCCGAAAACTTTGCCCTGGCATATGTGGGGAACCTCAGCCCCCAGGACAGCGCCATTGTGGCAAAAAGAGTTACAGGCAAAACCGAAATAAGTTACACAGAGGGAATAGGGACAACCACCGGCCAGGAACTGCAGCTGAGATACCGACTGACTCCCAACCTCTCGGCCGAAGGACTCACGGATCACACCGGCCGGTCAAACATAGGGCTAAACTACAGCATATGGATAAAATGAACAAAGTAATATTAATAACAGTTTTTATGCTCTCTCTGACCGCGGTTGCCTTTGCCGGCCAGGACAGGCCCCGAATAAGAGAACTGAAATTCAGGGGAAACAGAGCTTACCCGGCTAAAACATTAAAAAGGCAAATCATAAGCAGAAAAACTTCTTTTTTAAGAAAAAGGTATTTTTACAGAGAAGTTCTCTCCGAAGATATTCAACGGCTGCTCTTATTTTATAACAAAAACGGATACCTTAACGCCGATGTAGAGGCGGATATAGATGAAGACAAAGAAAATAACACAGTAGATATAAGCTTAAATATAAGTGAAGGGGAAAGATTTACCGTATCCAGTTTGATGTTTCTGGGAAATGAGTTCTACGAAGATGAAAAACTACAAGAGCATTCCCAGATAAAACTCTTCGACTACTTTAGCAAAAGCGCAATGGAGAAAACTGTTTCCCGTATTCTGTCTCTATATACAGATAACGGCTTCAGTGAAATGGAAATAGACACTGATCTGAATATAAATTATATGTTCAACACGGTGGAAATAGATTTTTTTATAACAGAGAGGGAAAGGCACACCATAGCCGGCATTAAAATAAAAGGCAATGAAAAAACACAGGAAAATGTAATACGTAGGAAACTGACTTTTAAACGCGGAGAATATCTTAATTTTTCCTCTTTATTGGAGTCCAGGCAGAGGCTTTTAAGGACCGGTCTTTTCACTTCTGTCTTCATAAACTCCGCAAAAACTCAAACCCCATCCGGCGAAAACAAAAAAGATGTAATAATCGAGGTTTCAGAACGGGATTCAATACAGCTGGGAGCTTCAGCCGGTTACGACACTGTTGAAAGTTTCTGGCAAAAGCTGGAAATATCAAACCGAAACCTTAGAGGAAGCTCCCGCAAAGCAGGAGTAACCCTGAGAAGAAGTGAAATTCAGCGTTCGGCTGAAGCCTTTTTTTCTTCTCCATGGACCTTCGGGGGGCCCGTAAATGTTGACTTCAGGGCATCTACTGAATACAAAAAAGAGCCTTCCTATGAAGTTACAGAAAGCGGGGTGGGAATATCCGCGGGAAAAACATTTACGGATACGATAAAAGCTTCTCTTTCATATGATTACAAAATATCTCATTTTAATAATATAGATCCTGTTAGGGGGCAGAAAAACCGATTTGAAAAAAACATTATCGCTCTTGAATCCACTTATGACAGCAGGGACAGTTTCATATATCCTACAAAAGGGACTTACATAAGCCTTAAAAACGAACTTGCGCTGGGAGACCTTGATTTTTTCAGAACTTCAGCCGACACCAGGTTTTACTATTCCATAAGCGGACGCCTTATAGCAGCCTCGGCTTTGCGGACAGGGGCGATATTCAGCTCCATGGGAAGCTCCCGCCTTCCTCCCAACGAGAGGCTCTATTCCGGAGGCCCATACACCGTAAGAGGGTTTAAATACAAGTCCCTGGGTCCCCTTGACTCCAAAAACACCCCTCTGGGCGGTAAAGCCGAGATAGTATGGAACATAGCGGAGCTGAGACTTAATATTTATAAATCAGTGGGAATCCTGGCCTTTGCCGATGCGGGCAACATATGGGAATCAATTTATGAAATAGACTTAAGCCAAATAAGAACTTCAGCCGGGGGCGGACTGATGATGACCCTGCCTTTCGGTGTTTTCAGGCTTGAATACGGCTTTAACCTGGACAGACAGGAAGGAGAAGAAAGAGGAATATTCTTTTTCGGCTCCGGCACCGCTTTTTAAAGAAATTAAAGGGGTGTTGCCTCTTTCTTCTTTTTTCTTTATAATACCCCTATAATGACCAAAGTAAACAAACTGTTTTCAGATATATGCACGGTTAAGCGCAAAGTCAACCCCGAGACTTTGAGCCTGATGATAGAATTGGCCGTTGAAATAGCCCGGGAAGGAAGGGAAGGCAGAAAAATAGGCACCATATTTGTAGTGGGAGACTCTCAGAAAGTTATTAAACACTCAAAATGCCTTATCCTGGACCCCCTCAAGGGCCACAGCAAAAAAGACAAAAACATCAAAAACTCCGATATGAGAGAAACAGTAAAAGAGCTGGCCCAGCTTGACGGTGCTTTTATCATATCGGATAATGGCATTGTTATAACCGCAAGCCGTTATATAACCACCTCTCCCGAAATCGTAAATTTGCCCCTGGGGCTGGGAAGCCGCCATCTTGCCGCCGCTTCAATTACCGCTGAAACTAACTGTGTGTCCATAGTTGTTTCCGAAAGTTCAATAGTAAGAATAATGGATGACGGGGAAATTGTTTCAGAGATAATCCCGGAGATCTGGATGCTCAAAGAAGCCCCCCTTCTTATGAAAGGGCCTCTCCACCAGAAAACACAAAATAATTTGCGTGTAGTAAGCAAAAAATGAATTTAGGTGAGTTTGAAAATGAAGTAAGCTCTGCTCTTAAATCCCTTCCCCCAATCTACCGCGACATACTGAAAAAAGAAGAAATTGAAGTAATGGCCAGGGAAAAAGTTCCCCCGGCGCTTCAAGAAAAAAACAGGGGTAAAATAATTTTAGGAGTGTTCGCGGGAACATCAAGAAAAGATAAAAGAACCCGTTTTGTTTACCCCGAACCAACAAGAATAGAAATTTACATGGAAAGTTTTGAAAAAGCCTTCGGAAGTCAAATGTCTAAAAACATTAAAAACAGGATTAAAGGCACCCTGATCCATGAAATTGCCCACTATTTCGGATTTGGTGAAGATGAAATAAGGATAAGAGGGTATTAAGTTTCAGTGATAAGTAAAAAGCTCCACGGCAGCCATAGCCCCAATGCCAAGAAGAAAAACAGCAAGCACCGCAAAATTTTGCCTAACCTTCTTCTGGCAGCTGTGTATTTCCGGCACAAGATCAGCCGCTCCGATGTATATAAACCCTCCCGCCGCAAAAGGCGCTATGTATATGGGATCTAAAACCCCGGCGGTCATATAAGCAAAAATACCCCCGGGCACAATTGAAAGCGAAACCGCAAAATTAACCACAAGAGCCTTCATTTTATTCCAGCCTCCGTAAACCAGAACACCGTAGTTTCCAAGCTCCTGCGGCAATTCATGGGAGGCTACCGCCACGGCAGTAGTTATACCCAGGCGAATATCTATTAAAAAAGCCGAGCCCACAAGGATCCCATCCACAAAATTATGTATTCCGTTGGCTATAAGAATCATCATGGAAAAGGGCTTTTTACCATGTTCCTGGGGAGCTTTATGGCAGTGGTGCCAGTGCAGATACTGCTCCAGGATAAAGAAAAAAACAAATCCTCCCAGGATAATTAAGGGTGCCCTTAAATGCCCATGGCCCGCGGAGAGCTTTTCAAAGGACTTGGGTATAAGATGGATAAAGGATACCCCTAAAAGAGTACCGGCCGCAAATGCCACAAGAAAAACAAGAGCCTTACTGAAAACTTTTTCCTTGAGAACAAAAGTAATTATACC
>JBNJFW010000019.1:0-9165 GCA_051747165.1 Elusimicrobiota bacterium
GCCGGAAGAAAGCGGGGATACCATAGAAACAATGATAGATTTGCTAAGTGAGGCTGCCTCTCACCAGAGCGAGCCGGAAAATCTGGATAACATTGAGTCCGCGCTGGAGTATTTAAGCGGAGTCAGGGACCAGCTTAGACCGGATGAGGATAATTACTGGGAAGGTTCCGCAGATAATTTTTCGCGCACCGAAACCCTTGTGCCTCGGGGACCGGTAGATTACGGGATTGCGGTTGAATCGAGTGATGAAAATTTAAGAGTAACCCAGGGCTCGTCCGGAACCAACCATCCCACCACCTACAATCTTGACCTCCAAACAGGAGAGGTAAGCGTGTCTTCTACCGGAGGCGGTTACACTCGTGAGCCGGAAGAAAGCGGGGATACCATAGAAACAATGATAGATTTGCTAAGTGAGGCTGCCTCTCACCAGAGCGAGCCGGAAAATCTGGATAACATTGAGTCTGCGCTGGAGTATTTAAGCGGAGTCAGCAACCAGCTTCAATGGAATATTAACTAGGAATTAATTATAATCCGTCTGGGAAAGAAATATCTTTCCCAGATATGATTGCATTGCTTTTAGTTATTGCTCTGGGAATTTATAAAACCCGAAGATAAAAAAGATTAGAGCTTAAGTTTCTTCGCCCACTCTATGGCACTTTGCCTCTGGTTTTTGTCCGGATTCCATTTAACTTTAAAGGCTTCTCCCGCAGGCTCGAAACCGGCTTCAGAGAGTTTGTTTAGCATTATGGCAGGGGATTCTCCGCTCCATCCGTAGCATCCGAAAGAAGCGGCTTTTTTATTTTTAAAACCTAAGCCTTTGATTTCCTCCAGCAGGCCGGCTATGGAGGTCAGTATTCCTCTGTTTACCGTGGGCGAACCCAGAAGCAGAGCTTTTGACTTAAATATCTCCGTTATTATATCATTTTTATCCGCCTTGGATGCCTTGAAGAGTTTTACTTTAGTTTGGGGCAGGGATTCTTTTATTCCCTCTGCCGTCGCCTCGGCCAGTTTTTTGGTGCCGTTCCACATACTGTCGTATACCAGGGATACCTGGTTTTCCTTGTAGCCTGAAGACCATTCTTTGTATTTATTTACTATCTGAAGGGGATTGTCTCTCCATATTACCCCGTGGCTGGGGCATATTATGTCAACCGGCAGATTAAGAGAGAGCAGCTCATCTATTTTTCTTGCCACCAGGGAGCTGAAAGGGTTTAATATGTTGGCGTAATATTTAATCGCTTCCTGGTAAAGCCGGCACTGGTCGGCAAGATCATTAAATAATTCTTCGGTGGCCAGATGCTGGCCGAAAGCGTCATTGGAAAAAAGAATGTTATCCCCGGTGAGATAACAGAACATGCTGTCGGGCCAGTGGAGCATTTTTGCCTCTATGAACATAAGTTCTTTTGAGCCGAGATTTATTTTGTCTCCTGTTTTTACCGGGTGAAAATTCCAGTTTTTGTGGTATTGGCCTTTAAGGGAATCAATTCCTTTTTCTGTACAGTAAACCGGGACATCGGGTATTTCTTTTAAAAGTTCATCCAGGGCTCCGCTGTGATCTATCTCGCCGTGGTTTGCAATTACGAAGTCAATGTCTTCAAGGGCAATCTCGTTTTTTAATCCCTCTACAAATTCTTTGGAGAAGGGTTTCCACACCGTATCTATGAGCGCTGTTTTTTTGTCCCGCACAAGGTAGGAGTTATAAGTGGTTCCCCGGTGAGTGGAGTATTCATTTCCGTGAAACTTTTTAAGCTCCCAGTCTGTTTTTCCCACCCAGCTTGTAGTAGCAGTTATTTTTTTTGCCATTTTTAAAACCTCCGTTTAAACATACCTAAACTACTTATATTTAATACAGAGATTTTATTTTTTGTCAAATGCAGGTCGAATCTTTACCTGCTGTCGTTTCTTTTGGGCTTTGCCGGGCTTACTCTCAATTCGCGTCCCAGAAATTCCTGTCCGTCCAGCTCGTCAATTGCCTTTTGGGCGGATTCTGAATCTTTGAATTCAATAAATCCGAAACCTTTTGACCTTCCGGTAAATTTGTCCTTGATTATTATAATTTCGTTTATTTCTCCCATATCAGCGAAAATCTCTTTGAGCTGTTTTTCTTTAGCGTCATAGTTGAGGTTTCCTACATATAATTTACTTGCCTGCATAATTTAATTCTCCTTTTTTAAGTTAATAATCCGCCGGATAAAAGCGGAAATTACTTTATTTTGAGGAAAATTATACATTAAAAAAACTTAAAAAGCAATTGCTGATATTTGATTTCAAAGCTATATTGTATTATATATTGATTTAGCTTGTAATGGCGCCACAGCCATACCTCACTGTAAGGAAATTGTAAGGTTTTTTATGATAAATGAAATTGAATATGACTAAAAAAGAGATGATACGCACTGTTTCCGGCCGGCGGGTTGATTACGCTACTAAACATGGAGTTGAAATCTACAGAAGAAGCCTTACTCTGCTTCTTCAGTGCGCTCTTGCCGAAATATATCCGGATTTAAAATTGCAGGTAGGCCAGACCCTTATGCACGGATATTTTTTTGAATTGCCTTCAAAGAAGACCCTTCCCCCGGATTTAATTGATAAAACGGAAAAAAGAATGAGAGAAATTGTAAAGGCCCGGTCTGCATTTAAAGTAAAATCCGTTTTGCAGGAGGATGCCCTTGAGATGTTCAGCAATTGCGACAGGCAGGACAAAGCCCGTGCTCTGTGCTGGCTTAAGAAAAAGAAAATAAAGCTGGTGTTTATAAGAAACTATATCGATTTTATGTTTCTGGACTGTGTTTCTCATGCAGGTATACTTTCCTCTTTTCGCCTTTTAAAGTATAAGCATGGCTTTGTTCTTCAGTATCCTGGCAGAAGACTGGAGGATCTCCCCCGCAATCCCGACCGCCAGGAAAGACTGTTTGAGGTATATGAAGAGACAAAAAAATGGAATGAAATACTGGGTATCCACCATGTGCCTGATTTAAACCGGGCAGCTTCCACTCTTGAAATTTCCAATCTCATAAAAGTACAGGAAGCTTTTCATGAGAAAAAGATTGCCGGAATTGCCGACATACTTAAAGAAGCTCGCTCTGAAAAAAAAATTGTATTTATTTCCGGCCCTTCTTCGTCAGGCAAAACTTCTTTTGTTAAAAGGCTGGCTATACAGCTGAGGGTAAACGGATTCATGCCGCAGATGATACACCTGGACGATTATTTTCTTCCCCGGGAAAAAACACCCTTGACCCCCGACGGCGAACCGGACTTTGAAAATATCAAAGCCATGGATGTGGCTTTGTTTAAAAGTCACATAAAGGAATTGATGGAAGGCAGGCCTGTTTTTATACCTAATTTTGATTTTAAAACCGGAACAAAAAAGGCCAGGGAAGAGGCGATAAGAATTACTTCTAATTCAATAATTCTTGTGGAGGGCATACACGGGCTTAACCCGGCTTTAACAGAGGGAGTGGAAGATGAAAAACAGTACAGAATATTCGTAAGCGCTCTTACTCAGCTTTGCATTGATCATAATTCAAGAATATTTACTTCTGATTCGCGTCTGATGAGAAGAATTGTACGGGACTCAATGTTCCGGGGGCACAGCGCTTCCGAAACCCTCAGGCTTTTTCCCAAGGTACGGCAGGGGGAGGAAAAATATATATTTCCTTTTCAGGAAAGAGCGGATATTTTTTTTAATTCTTCCATTATATATGAACAGGCTGTGCTTAAACCTTTTCTGGAAAAAATTCTGAGAAAAGTTAAAAAATCCAATTCAAGCCGCTATTATGAAGCCCGCCGGCTGCTTAATTATCTAGAGTTTTTTGTTCCGGTGACTTCCGAGGATGTTCACTGCACTTCAATTTTGCGGGAATTCATAGGCGGCAGCGCATTTAATTATTGATACTTCGGATACAACCCCTCCCCCCGAGGTTGATTTTTGTTTTCTAAATGATATCATTATACAATGAAAATTGAATTTAAATGCAGGCTCTGCGGTGCCTGCTGCAGGCAGGAAGGATATGTTTTTATTGAAAAAAAAGAGGCGCAGGAAATTGCCTCTTTTATGGGAATGCCTGAGAATGATTTTTTAAAGCGTTTTTGCCACAGCTATGAAGGGCGACTAAGGCTAAAAGGAGATTATAATAAACCCTGCATTCTCTTAAAGGAGGGTAAATGCCTTGTGTATGAAAAAAGACCTTCCCAGTGCAGGACTTTTCCCTACTGGGGGGAAAATCTTAACATGCCAAAGAGAATGAAGGATATAAGTTTGTTTTGCCGGGGACTTAAATTGAACGGGGAGGAATAATAATGAAAAAATTTTATCTGGCTATATTGGCGGGCGCCTTGCTTTTTGCTCCCGCCTGTGAAAAAAATGTGGACGATATCGTAGAACCGGAGGAGGAAAAAACAGGAGTTTTTGCTTTTCTGGATATTTCTGCAGGAGGTGAGCCGTTAGAGCAGGTTGTTATAGAATTATACCCTGATAAAGCTCCGGAAACAGTTGATAATTTTACCGGACTTGCTACGGGAGAAAAAAAGTACCTGGACCCCCAAACCCAAGAGTGGACAACAGGAAGATTTTATGATGGTCTGACTTTTCACCGGGTCATTGAGGATTTTATGATTCAGGGAGGGGATCCTCTGGGCACCGGCACGGGCGGACCCGGATATCGCTTTGACTGTGAAATATCCGAAGATTTAAGCTTTGATCAGCCGGGCGTGGTGGCAATGGCAAATGCCGGCCCTGATACCAATGGCAGCCAGTTTTTTATAACTGTGGCTCCTGCTCCCTGGCTGGACGGGAAGCATACTATTTTCGGACAGGTGGTCAAGGGTATGGAGAGCGTTATGAAAATTTCCCGTATGCCCACAGAAGCCAGAGCCAAGCCCGCAGAACCTGTAGTTATTGAAGCAGTAGAAATAGAGCAATATTAATTATGAGCAGTAAAGAAGTAGGTTTAAAAAAATTAAACAAAGAGAAACTTGATTTAAACAAATCTCTCTCTAATCTTACTAAACCCGAGCATCCTGTGATTTTGGTTTCAGGAAATATGGACAGGGAGATGAATTTTATGGCAGCCGGATGGGTGATGAGGACCTCTTTTAAACCTCCCCTTATGGCTGTTTCCGTAGGGCATAGCAGACATACCCACAGGCTTATGCAGGATGAAGAAGAATTTGTTTTGTCCTACCCTGTGTCCGGGCAGGAAGATTTAATTAAATCTGCGGGCAGCCTTTCAGGCAGCTCAGTTGATAAGTTCAGAGAGATTGATGAGGATTACAAGCGGGGAAGCAAAGTTAATTTGCCTGTTTTTACCAGGGCAAGGGTTAACTTTGAATGTCGTAAAAGGGATTCAAAAAAAACCGGGGATCATACCATTTTTATAGGCGAGGTTTTGTTTGCATGCGGAAACCCGCGTCAGGCCCCGCTTTTAAATACGGGAAATTACAGATATCGGGAGTACAGTATATGAACGAGTATAAGGATTTGCAGCTGGATAAGGCCTACCGTATGGTTAACCACGGCCCTGTTGTTATGCTATCAACAAAATCCGAAAGCGGGTTTTTTGATATAGCTCCCATAGCCTGGAATTGCCCAATTAAAAAAAATCCTCCACAATTGCTTTTTGCAGTGGGAAAATCTCACCGGACATATACTAACATAAAAGAAACCGGTCTTTTTGCTGTATGCGTGCCGGATTCTTCATGGGCGGATTTTATTCGTTTCTGCGGTTCGGTTTCAGGTGATGAGGAAAATAAATTTGAAAAGTTAGACCGGGATACTTTTTACGGCGAAAAAACATCCTGCCTTATTCCTTCAGGACTCACCGGATATATTGAATGCAGTTTAAGCGGGGAATTTGAAATCGGTTCTGTTTCTCTTATTACGGGAGACGCTCTTAAAGCCGGGTTTTGCCGGGGGGCTTTTTCAGACAGGATAAGGCCTGAAAATGAGAAGGGAAGAACCCTTCATCACCTTGGCGGCGGGGAATTTGCCGTGCTTTCCGGAGAAGTCAACTCTAAAAAAGAATGAAAGGTCCAGCAATAATTCTCTTTTTTATTTTTTTTACCTGCCTGCATGGTTTTGCCCATGTTCGGGAGAAAACAATAGGCTTGGGTATTGCAGCGGGAAATCCCAGTGGTTTAAGCATTAAGTCCTGGCGGGGAAGTGACAGGGCTATAGATGCTATTATTTCATGGAGCCGCAGAGAGTTAAAATTTACGGTGGGATTTTTAAAACATAATTTTATACATATAGATTCGATCTCCGGTAGTTTCCCCCTTTATTACGGCCTGGGATCAGGGGTTAATATCAATGCCGCGGATTCTGATGAAAGCACTGCCGGGCTTAGGTTCTCGGCCGGTATATCCTATATTCTGCCCGAAGAGCCTATTGATATATTTTTTGAAATGGCGCCCCTTATTGAACTAATCCCCAAAATGAATACAAGAATGACTGCGGTAGGAGGAGCGAGGTATTACTTTTAAACTATGAAAAATATTTCAAAAAGAAACGATCCCGGAAAATACGAGGAGAAATGGTCCCGGTACTGGCTCCAGAACAAAACATTTGCTTCAGTTCCCGATAACAGAAAGCCTTATTCAATAGTAATTCCCCCGCCTAATATTACCGGTGCTCTTCATATGGGCCACGCTTTAAATAATGTTCTTCAGGATATTGTTATAAGATACCATAAAATCAAAGGATTCAATACAATGTGGCAGCCGGGAACGGATCACGGCGGTATAGCTACCCAGAATGTTGTTGAAAGGCTGTTGCTTAAAGAACAAGGAAAAACCAGAACCGATCTGGGCCGGGAAGAGTTTTTAAGAAGAATGCATAAATGGAAAGAGGAGTCGGGGGGAACAATAATATCCCAGCTTAAAAGGCTGGGCTTTGGATGCGACTGGGACAGAATCCGCTTTACTATGGATGAGCAGTGCTCCAAAGCGGTAAATGAGGCCTTTTGCCGGCTTTTTAATAAGGGCCTTATATACAGAGGGGAATACATGATAAATTTCTGCCCCAGGTGCCGCACGGCTCTTTCGGACATAGAGCTTGAAAATGAAGAAAAAAACACCAAGCTCTGGTATATTAAATACCCATTAAAAGATAGCCCCGGCTCTTTTATCAAAGTTGCTACCACTCGTCCGGAAACAATGCTGGGAGATACAGCTGTGGCTGTAAATCCTGAAGACGAGAGATATAAGGATATTATAGGGAAAAGGGTTATCGTTCCTTTAATTAACAGGGAAATTCAGGTTATATCCGACGAGTTTGTTGATCCCGGTTTTGGTACGGGCATAGTAAAGGTCACTCCCGCCCATGATCCCAATGACTTTGAAATTGGAGCAAGACATGATTTAGAAATAGTAAAAGTTATAAATGAAAAGGCATGCATGAGCGAAGAGGCAGGCGAATTTAAGGGGATGGAGCGTTTTGAGTGCAGAAAAGAGATTGTAAAGAAACTGGCGGAATTGTCTCTGCTTGAAAAAGAAGAAGATTATACTCACTCTCCTGCTCTTTGCTACAGGTGCTCCACCCTGGTGGAACCCCTTATTTCAAAACAGTGGTTTTTAAAAATGAAAAAAATAGCTTCCCGGGCTCTTGAAGCTTCCTCCGAAAAGAAAGTGGGCTTTGTGCCTGAAAGCTGGGAAAAACCCTACCTGAACTGGCTTGAAAACATACATGACTGGTGCATATCCCGTCAGATCTGGTGGGGCCATCGCATACCTGTTTATTATTGTGAAGATAATAATTGCGAGCCTTTTGCCTCCCCCCGGCCTCCGGAGAGCTGTCCTTCCTGCGGTGGCGGAGTCAGAAGAGACGAAGATGTCCTTGATACCTGGTTCTCTTCCGCGCTCTGGCCTTTTTCCACCCTGGGGTGGCCGGAGGAAAGCGAAGATTTAAAATACTATTATCCCACAAAGGTGCTGGTCACAGGCCATGAGATACTTTATCTCTGGGTTGCCAGAATGGCTATGATGGGTCTGGAGATGATAGGTGAAGTTCCCTTTAAAACCGTTTATATACACGGTATGATAAGAGATGAAAAAGGCGAAAAGATGTCAAAATCCAAGGGTAATGTGATAGACCCCATTGATGTAATTGAAAACTGCGGTGCGGATGCCCTGAGATTTTCCCTGGCCAAAAGCGCTGTACCCGGGCGGGACATACAGCTCTCGGAAGACGATTTTACCGAAGCCAGAAACTTCATGAACAAGCTTCACAACGCGGCGCGCTTGATATTAGGAGGGTTGGAAATTGAAGAACTGGCAATACCCCCGACGGATGAGATGGATATTGCGGATAAATGGATTCTTTACGAGCTGGAGCATTTTACGAAAAAAATAGAGAGTTCTTATGAGCAGTTTAATAATGCCCGCAGCTGCCGGCTTATATATGAATTTGTGTGGAATTATTTTTGCGACTGGTATCTGGAGCTTGCCAAGCTCCGCCTTTACTCGGAGGGAAAAGATAAAAAGACGGTCCAGAAAGTGCTTGTTTATGTTTTTATACGTATCTTAAGTATAATGCATCCTGTAACGCCTTTTATTACTTCTGAAATCTGGGAATATTTCAGAAGTCAGCTTGAAAACCTCAGCGGCGAAACTCCTCTTAATTTTAATCCCGCCGGTATTTCAGTTCCGGATGTTGATGAGGATGAAGTAAGAAATATGCGCTCTGTTATGGAAATTATATCTGCGGTTAGGAATATAAGAGGAGAGGTAAATATACCCCCCGGGCAAAAGATTGATATAGGAGTTAAAGCTTCAAAAAAAGATGAAAAGATCTTAAGCAGACACGGCTCTTATATAAAACAGCTTGCAAATGTTAAAAATATTGAGGCCGGAGAAAATGTATCAAAGCAAGCCTCGGATGCCCTTGCCCTGGTGGGTTCAATGACGGTTTTTGTTAGAATTCCCGAGGCCCTTAAAGAAAAAGAGTTTAATCGTATTGAAAAAAGAATAAATGAGGTAAAAGGGGTTATCGAAAATTACAGAAAAAAACTTAACAACAGGGATTTTCTTAAAAAAGCTCCGGAAAAAGTAGTGCAGAACACAAGAAAAAAAGCCCGGGAATATCAGGACGAGCTTGAAAAATTGGAGAAAAATATGAGGGAGAAGGTTTTATGATAAATACCGGTATTTTATCGGTTTTTTTTGTTGTTG
>JBNJFW010000019.1:9175-13568 GCA_051747165.1 Elusimicrobiota bacterium
CTCTTCCCGTTTTAGCCACTACTGGACTTTATACTCGCTGGGAGGGAAAAAATTCATCTGTGAGCGTATTTGACAACTACGGCACTCCCGCAGGCGAGCTTCTTCGTGCCGGTAATGACAGAGAAAAAGCATTTCATTTTTTTAACCTTCTGGAATCTCACGGGGAAAAAGCAAATGTGACTTTTGCCCTAACTCCCGTATCTCCCCTAATTGAAACAGATAAAGTTATAGAAGAACTGGACTTAAACGCTCTGGAAAAAGAACTCGACAAGAAACTGCAAGGAGAAGAGGCCTTCAAGCCTTTTTATGACTCAGGAAACCTTTATTACAAAAAGTGGTCTGAGGGTGAAATGGGAATTGAGGCTGACGGGGAGCTCTTGGGCGGGATGCATGGTCAGGCTTTTGAGTTTCACGGAGCCTATAATGGCATAGTCCTGGCGGCATTTAACGGGATACTTAAATACATGGATGGAGATGAATGGCTCAGGGTTGAATCTCTTAAAGATTATTTTGTAACAGATATCCGGTATATTGAAGACTCAATTTTTCTGGTCATGGCAGAGGATAAAATGTCGAGCCGAAGGAAAATAATTACAACCAGTATTAAATCTGATGAAAAACCGCGGCTTTTAACAGACGATCCCGGTTTTAAAAATATAGTTGTCGGGAGGGATTCCGAAAATATTGCCGGATTGATTGAAGAAGGTGAAGCATACTCAATATTAAAATATAATTTTCAGCAGCAGCAGTGGTCCGAAGTAATTAATACTTCGGATGTTATTTATCTTGCGGGAATAAAGAACGGGGAAATTATATGGTGGAATGAAACTCGCTCCCTTCTGCAGACTTCCGAAGGGAAAAAAATTGAGGGAATGCAAAGCCGGGACCTCAGCCTTTATCCTATGGGAGAGTTCAAGTGGGGAGAAGAAGAAGCTATGTATTCTGCCTCTCCGAATAAAATCAAAATACTTACATATGGAGTTGAGCAGCTTTCATTTTTTGAAGACATGGGATTGTCGGACACATTCAGCTTTGACTCAAAGCCCGGGATATGGCTGATAAATAAAAGATATAAAAGTTCTTTTGACGAACTTCCGGAAAAGCTGGGACACGCTTTCCTTTCCCCTGAAAACTCGAGAATTTATTACAACCGCCCCGGGGCTCAGCTCAGAAAAATACGTTCTGTTCTTCTCAGACCTTCTGTCAGGACAAAATATCTGCTGGCTGCCCTGATTTTTATACTTATAATACTGCTATTGTATGATGTTATGAAAAAAACAAAAGAAGTTACATCTTAAGGAGGAATATTGGATAACAAAGGAAAATTTGCCAGAGACGGGGGCAGAGACTATACTCAAAAAAGAAAGACTCTAATTGAAATTAATTATCTTGAGACCAACCCCTATTCTGTTTTAATAAGCCAGGGAAAAACAAAAGTTTTGTGTTCGGCCACTACAGGAAACTGGATGCCTCCCCATGTAAGAAATTCTCGCAAAGGGTGGATAGGAGCTCAGTATTCCATGCTTCCGTCTTCCTGTCCCGAACGGGTTAGAAGAGAAAGAAATAACGTAAAGGGAAGGACAAGGGAAATTGAAAGAATGATAGGCAGGTCTCTGCGGTCTGTATGCAGCCTGGAAAATTTGCCTAATGAAAGTATCATAGTGGACTGTGATGTTATACAGGCTGACGGCGGAACACGCTGCGCTTCAATTACAGGCGGATTTGTGGCTCTTTATCTTCTTTTAAAGGACCTTCAAAGCAAAGCGGTCATAATGCACATGCCCGCCAGTAATTTTATTGCCGGAATAAGTGCCGGGATGGTAAGGGGAGCGGCGCTGCTTGATTTAAACAGCTCGGAAGATATGTCTGCGCAGGTTGATTTAAATTTGATTATGTCAGAGTCGGGGAGAATAGCGGAACTGCAGGCTACCGGAGAAGAAGCTACATTTAAAAAATCCCAGCTTCATACATTAATAGAACTTGCCACGGAAGGAATAAAAGGCCAGATAGAAGAACAAAAAAGGGCCCTGGGCTTGCTGTAGTGAAAGAATTAGTGCTCGCTACTCAAAACCCGGACAAATACAGGGAGATAAAAGATATACTGGGAGACATATCCGGACTGAGTTTTAGCTGGGCCGGAGCTTTTTCCCGGATAGGAGAAATAGAGGAAACCGGAGAAACCCTGGACGAAAATGCGGCCATAAAAGCCTCTTATGTATCCGGCATGCTGAAAAAACCGGCCATAGCGGATGACACCGGCCTTTTTGTTGAATACTTAAATGGCAGGCCCGGGGTAAGATCAGCAAGGTATGCCGGCGAAGATGCCTCCTACGAAGATAATGTAAAAAAGCTCCTCCGGGAACTGAAAGATGTGCCCCGTAATAAACGCTCCGCCGAATTCAAAACAGCGGTATGCCTTGCACTTCCCGGCGGAAAAAAGTATTTTACCGAAGGGGCTTTAAAAGGAATTATTACCTTAGAGCCCCGGGGAACAGAAGGCTTTGGTTACGATCCTGTTTTTTTTATTACAAAAAAAAATAAAACATTTGCCCAAATGAGCAAAGAGAAAAAAAACTCCATAAGTCACAGGTACAAAGCCTTTAAAAACGCAAAAGATTTAATAATACGGGCAGTAGCGTAGGTTGGCTTAACGCGCGTGCTTTGGGAGCACGAGATCGCGGGTTCGAATCCCGCCTTCCCGACCATTCTTTACCCTCGTTTCCTGCTCTGACAGGTGAGAATCAAATCGGCAGAGATAATTCATTAAAAGTTAGGCATGGAATAGATGTGCTATTTCGGATTAAGTTAAGTTTGTTTATAGGTTTGACAGGTTGTAAATAAAAACATGTAATTTGTTTACAAGTTTAACCTGGGATTAAAGAGAAAAGAATGAATTTTGTAGTGATTGTCGAGTATTTGCACAATCATGCGAAATCAGTCATCGCTGAGGGGATTAATTTATCAGACAAAGTGGAGACAAATGAAGAATATAAGTACTGCATTCGTGATACTGGCGGCACTATGCTGGGGTCTATCGGGCGGGATCGGCGGGATTCTCATGGCCAATGGTTGGGACGCGTTTGTGGTGGCATTCATCCGGGGCGCGATCGGGCTTTTGTTTGTTCTTGTATGGCTATTGCTGCGCCCGTGCGGCAGCGGATTAGCAAATCGTAGATTATGGTTCTGGTCGGCGATTGCCGGCCTTGGGGTAGCTGGCAACTTCGCTTTCTATTTTGTGAGTATTACGGAGGGCAGTGTCGCGGTTGCAGTGACGCTGATGTACTGCGCACCGGTGTTTGTTTATCTTGTTTCCTTCACACTTAAGCTGGAAAAATCCACTCTTCTTAAGTGGGCTGCGATTGCTATGGTATTGCTTGGTGTAGTGCTGCTTACACGTATTTACAAGATAGGCACTGGAGGTGTCACTCCTATTGGCATTGGAGCCGGACTGCTTTCCGGTCTCTCATATGCGGTATTCATTTTCGGATTCAAGTATGCGGCACCGCACGGTAGTCCGCAGGCAATTCTCGCTATTGCCTTCGCGGTATTGGTCACCATACTCATCTGGCCGAGTGATACCGAACAGATCATGGCAGTGCTGGACACACCCAGCTGGCAGCTGTTTGCAGTACTGGGGGTTTTGGGAGGGGGATTGTCCTTCATGCTCTACATTGTAGGCCTGAATCATACCGCGCCAGCTGTGGCCTCAATTGTGGCAATGGTCGAGCCGGTGACTGCGTCGTTATTCGGCGTCGTGGTTTTAAATGAAAACCTGGTCGGTCTACAAATCTTTGGCATGGGATTGATTTTGGTCACTGTGACTGCACTGAGCGTAAGTTCACGCACACAACCACTTGCTGAGTAGTGCTTGGACCTGTTCGATAACTGTTCATAGCAAAATGCAGCTGCCTGTCAAGGACTGATATGATGCCTGAGAAAGCAAATCAAGCGGATGCGTTTGCGTGTGGTTTTTTATTAATCTGTATTTCCCGGCATGGGATTAGGATGGCTATGCGCAAGTGATAGATACTGTATTTGACATGGGTTCATGGTTAATCTATTATTTGAACAAAGTGGAATACGGAAAATGCGAATAACAATCCGGACGGTTAAAAGAGTCAAGAGATAAAGGAGAAGATGATGGATATTGAAATACTGACCAGGTTTTTCATGTGGTGTACTATTATAAATACAGCCCTTCTTATATTTTCTTTTTTGATAGTAATCTTTGCCGGTGACTTTGTATATAAAGTACACAGCAAGCGGTTCCCGATGCCGCGGGAAAAATTCAATGTGATTTTGTATTCGTTTATGGGCGTGTACAAGATATTCGTATATGTTTTCAATATTGTGCCGTGGGTTGCTCTTACAATAATCGGATGACAGTAAGCGT
>JBNJFW010000020.1:0-13442 GCA_051747165.1 Elusimicrobiota bacterium
AAGGAAGGTCTGGGCCCCGAAGGCAGGGGGGAAGCGGTTTCCGCAATTGCGGTGGCCACTATTATACCTGCTCCGAAAACATGAATATGAATAATTTTAAAATATATAATACTTTAACATCCCAAAAAGAGCTGTTTGAGCCTTTAAGTCCGGAGAAGGTAGGGATGTATGTTTGCGGCATAACGCCTTACGGGGAATCTCACCTGGGGCACGGTAGATGCTATGTTGTATTTGATGTTTTAAGAAGGTTTTTGCGCTTTATGGGCTATGAAGTAAGATATATTCAAAATATAACCGATATAGATGATAAGATAATTAACCGGGCTTTAAAAGAAAAAAAGCCTCCTCGGGAAATTGCAGACAGGTATATCGAAAGTTTTTTTAAGAGCATGGAAATGCTCAATGTAGCCAAAGCTGATGAATACCCCAGGGTTTCAAATTCAATAAATGAAATAATTGAGTTTACAGCTGCACTTATTGAAAAATCTTTTGCTTATGAGTCCGGCGGGAGTGTGTATTTCAGAGCGGGTATGCTTTCCGAATACGGCTGTCTTTCGGGGCGCAGTATTTCCGACATGCAAGCGGGAGAGTTTAACAGCGAAAAAGAATCCCAGGAGGATTTTGCCCTGTGGAAAAAAGATGAACAGTTCGGCTGGGAAAGCCCCTGGGGAAAAGGAAGGCCCGGCTGGCACATAGAATGCTCGGTAATGTCGGAAAAGCAGCTGGGAGAAGTTTTTGATATACACGGAGGCGGACTGGATTTAATTTTTCCCCACCATGAAAATGAAATAGCCCAGAGCTGCGCTTTAACCGGGAAAATACCCGCCAGGTACTGGCTGCATAACGGCATGGTAAAGCTTAAAGGAGCTAAGATGGCTAAGAGTACGGGTAATTTTTTTCTTTTGCCTCAGCTGCTGGATAAGTTTAATCCCATGGTGGTAAGAATGTATATGCTTCGTACAGGCTACAGGCAGGATTTGGATTTTGACCCTGCACTTCTTGAGGAACAAAGCAGGGCTTATTCCCGCCTGGTTGCATTTAAAAAGGAGCTGTATGAAAAAGCGGGAAAAAGAAAGAGAAATGAAAAGCCGGAATTTTCCCATCCCGCCATTGCTGCTCTTTTAGATGATTTAAATACGCCCCGCGCAATGGGAGAGGTTTTTAAAATAGCTACCCCTGCTCTTTCTTCATTTTATAATGGGAATTTCAAGGATGAAGATATTTACGAAGGGTTTAAGATTTTAGAAATAATTGAGAATATATTGGGAATAAAACTTATAATTGAGGATTCCTCCTCAGAGAATGATATAGATAAACTGGTTATGGAAAGAGAAAAGTTCAGAAAACAGAAAAATTATGAGCAGGCTGACAGGATAAGAGAGCAGCTTGATGAAATGGGAATTGAAGTCAAAGATACTCCCACCGGCCCCAGATGGACAAAAGTTAAATAAAAGTAAAAGCCTTTTATCTTGCAAGTGAGGATTCTATTTACTATAATTCACTCAAATGAATAAGGTTAACGCAATAAGAGGAATGAAGGACTCTGTTTATCCGGAGTCTTCAAAGTGGGATTTAATAGTAAACCGCTCTCAAAATCTTTTGGAAAGTTACGGTTTCCGGAATATATATATACCTGCTGTGGAGTACACCTCGCTCTTTACCAGAACTATAGGCGAGGATACGGATATAGTTAAAAAGGAGATGTATTCCTTTAAGGATAAAAAAGGCAGGGATTTGGCCCTGCGCCCTGAAGGTACTGCGGGCGTGGTAAGGGCGGCCATAAGCAATCGCCTGCTTGAGGGCAGAGTTCGGGAAAAGCTTATGTATTTCGGCCCCATGTTCCGCTACGAAAAGCCCCAGGAGGGCAGGTACAGGCAGTTTCACCAGCTCGGATGCGAGGTCTTCGGTTCAAATTCCGTATATGCGGATACTGAGATAACGGAGCTGGCGGCCGGTGTTTTAAATCTGGCGGAAGTGGGCGATTATGTTTTAAAAGTCAACAGCATAGGCTGCAAAAAATGCAGAGCCCTTTATAAAAAAAAGCTGAAAAGTTTTCTAAGTGATATTTCGGAGAGTTTATGCCCGGATTGCAGAAGAAGAATAGATACTAATACTCTCCGGGTTCTGGATTGTAAGAAGAGCAAATGCAGAAAGCACTATGAAGATATCCCTTTAATGGAGGATTATATATGCGCCGGATGCTCTTCTTTTTTAGAGCGCTATATGAATATACTTAAAAGAAAGGGTATATCTTTCCGGAGGGATTCGCAGCTTGTGCGCGGTCTGGATTATTACACCGGTGTGGTTTTTGAAGCTCTTGTCGGCGGGGAGGTTGTCCTGGCCGGAGGCCGGTATAATAACCTGGTAAAAGAGCTGGGAGGTCCGGACACTCCGGCCTGCGGATGGGCTTTCGGAATGGAAAGGCTGGCCGCCAAGTCGGCCCTTAAAGCCGGGAAAACCCCTTTTGTATATATGGCGCTGGTAAAAGGGGGAAAAGAGGATGTCGCGGAAAAATTTGCTTCGGATTTGCGCTCAAAAGGAATATCCGTGGAGGAAGATTATGAAGATATTTCTCCGGGTAAAAAATTTAAAATGGCACACAGGAAAAAAGCCTCTTTTGTGGCTGTCATGGGGGGAGAGGAAATAAAGAAAAAAGCTGTTTCGTTAAAAAATATGGAGACCGGAAAGCAGAAACTGGTTTCTCTGAAGAATAAAGGTGAAATAATAAAATATTTGAAATGCTCAAACCCACAGTAGATTGTAATTCATTAAGGATAGAGGATAAGGGAAAGGAAGTTGTTCTGGCCGGCTGGGTCGCCGGCTGGAGGGATCACGGGGGGGTTGTATTTATAGATTTAAGAGATTTCCGGGGGAAAACGCAGATTGTTTTCGGAAGAGACAAAAGCTCTCTGCCTCCGGAAAAGGAAAAAGAACTGCTTAAAGCTGCCCACAGGTTGAGAAGCGAGTATGTGGTGGCGGTAAAGGGTGTTGTGGACGCGCGTCCTGAGGGCACTGAGAATAAGAACCTTGATACCGGGTCAGTAGAGGTTTCGGTAAATGAACTTGAGGTATTGAATACTGCTCAGGAGCTTCCTTTTGATTTAAAAAAATCAGATGAGGTGGGAGAGGATACCAGGCTTAAGTACAGGTATCTTGAGATGAGGGAGGGAAAACTTAAGAGAAACCTTGCTTTTAAGCACGAGTTTTTTCAAATCACCCGGAATTTTTTTGCCGGGAGAAATTTTTATGAAGTGGAAACTCCTTTTCTAACCAGGTCAACGCCCGAGGGAGCCCGGGACTTTTTAGTTCCGGCAAGAATGAAGCCCGGATCTTTTTATGCCCTTCCCCAGTCCCCCCAGCTTTTCAAACAGCTTTTAATGGTAGGAGGCCTGGGAAGGTATTTTCAGTTTGTAAGATGTTTCCGGGATGAGGATTTAAGGCAGGACCGGCAGCCGGAGTTTACCCAGCTTGATTTAGAGATGTCTTTTGTGGACAGGGATGATGTCAAAAGAGAACTTGAAGAATATTTTAAAATACTTTTTAAAAAGCTTCTGGGCAAGGATATAGAGACTCCTTTTAAAAGTTTAAGTTATAAAGAAGCCATGGATAAATACGGCACGGATAAGCCGGACTTAAGAATAAAAGGCGAAATAAAGGATATAAGCGATATAGCCGGAAATTCTTCTTTTAATGTTTTTTCAAAGGCAGCCGCCAATGGTGTGGTAAGGGGGATTAAAATTTCTTCGGCGGACAATATATCCCTTTCTGTTATAAATAAGACTACGGAAGAGCTTCGTCCTCTCGGGGCTAAGGGCCTGGCCTGGATGCGCCACGGAGATGAGGGTCTTCATTCCCAAATAACCAAGTTTTTTTCAAAAGAAGAACTTGAAAAAATATCGGAAATATTTAAAACAGAAAACGGAGACATAGTATTTTTTATAGCTGACAGTTATGATATCGCCTGCAGGTGTTTGAATTATGTAAGGAGGAAATTTGCAGAAGCAGCAGCAGGAGGAGAAGAGTTTTGCCCTCTCTGGATTGAAGATTATCCGCTTTTTGAGAAAGATGATGAGGGAAATCCCTCTCCCATGCATCATCCTTTTACCGCTCCTTTATGCTCCGATGAGGATTTGATAGATAAGAGCCCTTTTAAAGTGAAAAGCAAAGCCTATGATCTGGTTTTAAACGGCTCGGAAATAGGCGGGGGCAGCATTCGTATACATAGAAACGCTTTGCAGAAAAAGGTTCTTGATCTGTTGGGAATGTCGGAAAAAGAGGCAAAT
Organism: Elusimicrobiota bacterium; assembly: GCA_051747165.1. Classification (GTDB taxonomy): domain Bacteria; phylum CG03; class SLGR01; order SLGR01; family PWQF01; genus JBNJFW01. The sequence continues at coordinate 4,284 of JBNJFW010000020.1, forward strand.
GACAAGTTTGGGTTTTTGCTTAAAGCTCTTTCGCTGGGCGCACCGCCCCATGGAGGCTTTGCATTCGGAGTGGACAGATTTATAGCCTGTATGCTCGGTATAGATTCGATAAGGGATGTTATTCCCTTTCCTAAAACACAGAAAGCTTATTCGCCTCTTACCGAAGCTCCGGCAACAGTTGATTTGCAACAACTGGATGAATTAGGTATAGAAGTAAAGGATTATTGATTATTTTAAGGAGGATTTGAAAAAATGATGAAATTTATTAAGTTTGCTAAACAAAAGGATTGTTTAAAGTATGTAGCGTTGATTTCGCTAATTTTTGTGGGGGCCTGCTCTAAAAGAGCTCCGGTTCCCGAGGTTGAAGTAACCCGCCTTGAAGCCGAGCACGCCATGGCCCGGGCCCAATCGGAGATATACGAGGCCAGGGAAGCGGGAGCCGATGTTTCCGAAGCCGAAGAAATCCTGGGCAATGCCCAGTCTTACCTGGAAGGAGAAAATTACAGAAGAGCCAGGGACGAGGCGCAAAGGGCCGAGCAGGTAGCCAGGGAACTCCGGCAGGATATCCTGGCCAAGCTTCGCGCCAAAAGCGATGCCGAATCCGCTATAGAAAGAGCCGAGAGGTTTATATCCAAAGCCGAGGAACTGGGAGGAAATATAAGTGAACCCCAGGACTTTCTTGATCGCTCTATGGCAAGATTTGAAGAAGAAGATTATGAGGAGTCGATAAATCTGGCGGATCAGGCGGCAGATCTGGCCCAGGGTGTAATAGATACTCTTACTGCCGATACATATGTTGTAGGTACCTGGGAAAGTGACAGAGCTTGCCTGTGGAACATTGCGGCCAGGAGAGACATTTATAATGACCCCTGGAAATGGAAGAGAATCTATCAGGCGAACAGTCAAAAAATAGATGATCCGGACCTTATATTTCCGAATCAGGAATTTGTAATTCCCAGGGATTAAAGTTATTTTATACCCCCTTATAAGCTTCTGTGAGTAAAAAATCCGCCTTGAAGAAGAAAATAAATTTTCACACTCAGGCGGAAGCGCTGGCGGCTTTTGGAGAGTTTGACAAAAACTTAAAAGCCCTGGAAGCAAAGTATAATATTAAAATACAAGCCCGGGGGACAGAAGCTTCCATAGAAGGCAGAGCCGAGGATGTGGAAAAGGCCTTGCAGGAATTGAAAAACTTAAAAGTGGTTTCAGAGGACCCGCAAGGCGGCATTATTAAAACTCCGACCGGCAAGGCGATAAGGCCTTTAAGCACCCATCAAAGGGAATATGTAAGAGCCATTAGGCAAAGGGACCTGGTGTTTGCGATAGGCCCGGCGGGAACAGGTAAAACCTTTCTGGCCTGCGTGGAAGCTGTCAGTGCCCTCTATGCAAAAGAAGTTGAAAGAGTGGTCCTTACACGTCCGGTGGTTGAAGCAGGTGAAAAACTTGGCTTTCTGCCGGGTGATATGCAGGAAAAGGTCGATCCTTACCTGCGTCCTCTTTATGATGCTTTTTATACTTTAATGGGACCCAAAAAGTTTCAGCGCTATATGGATGACAATATAATAGAAATAGTGCCTATAGCCTATATGAGGGGAAGAACTCTGGACGACGCAATAATTATACTGGATGAGGCTCAAAATACTTCTTCCGGCCAGATGCAGATGTTTCTTACTCGCATAGGCTTTAATTCAAAGGCCATTGTTACGGGCGATATTACGCAGGTTGACCTGGAGAAAGGAGAGACAAGCGGGCTGATTGAGATCCAGGAGATACTTAAAGATGTCGAAGGAGTGGAATTTGTGTATTTTAATCGCTCGGATGTTGTACGGCACAGGCTGATTAAAAAAATAATTGATGCCTATAATAAATTTAAAGAAAATAAAAAAACTTAAAGAAACAGATCCTCTTTTACTTCTGACTATTTTATCATGGGCGGTAATTGTGGTAGCGGTTATGCTATTATATGGCCAAACCCTACTTTCCTCCCTAGGCGCGGTCCTTTTTGTTTTGACAGTCCTGGTTATGGGCTATGTTTTTCTTAAAGAGTTTCTCCCTTCTTTTATAAAAAATTATAATCAACTTTTTTTAACTGCTACGGTAACAGCTCTGTCTCTTTTTATGGTGGTGTTTGTTAACAGGATCGGGGGTATACCCGAGGCGTCTTCCTATCTGTTTCCCGCTGCTTTTGCGGGTTTGTTGCTGTCGATCTTGATATCGGTCCCCGCGGCAGCTTCGGCTGTTGTGGCCATAAGCCTTATAGCCACTATACTGGGAGGATATTCCTTTAACTACTTTTTTGTGTACCTGGCGGGAGGGCTTACGGCTGTTTTTACGGCCCGCAACGTAAGAAACAGAAGGGACCTTAACCGCTGCGTGTTATACATACTGCTGGCTAACCTGGTTTCCATACTATCTGTGGAACTGATGAATCCCTACATTAATATTTCTATGAAAGCAATGGGGTGGAATCTCGGCTGGGGAGCCGTCAATGCAGTGGTTTCTGTTATTATAGCCGCCGGGCTGCTTCCTGTTTTTGAGAGCGCTTTTTCCATTACCACAAATATAAAGCTTCTGGAGCTGGGTGATTTTAACAATCCTCTGCTTAAACGTCTTATGCTTGAAGCCCCGGGCACATATCATCACAGCCTCATGGTTGCCAATCTGGCTGAAAATGCTTGCGAAAAAATAGGAGCAAACCCTCTTGTGGCCAGAATTGGCGCATATTACCATGATGTAGGAAAACTCCCCAACCCCCAGTATTTCATTGAAAACCAGGGAGGTGTGGACTGTAAGCATAAAAAACTTAAGCCCAATATCAGCTCTCTTATATTAAAAAGACATGTTAAAGACGGCCTAGCCCTGGCGGAAAAACATAATCTGGATCCGATAATAAAGGATATGATAGCCCAGCATCACGGCACATCTTTAATAAGGTTTTTTTATGATAAAGAGCTCAGCGAAGCCGAGGAAAAGGACACAATAGAGAAAAAGGAATTTAAATATCCCGGCCCCAGGCCTCAGACAAAAGAAGCGGGAGTTATAATGCTGGCTGACTCGGTCGAAGCTGCCTGCCGCAGTCTCGAAGAACCTACCTATTCGCGTATTTCCGGCCTTGTAACTAAAGTTATAAATATGAAGTTTACCGAAAATCAGCTCAATGATTGCGATTTGACAATGGCCGGGCTGGAGAATATCCAGAAAATATTTACTCATGCGCTTTCGGGAATATATCATTCCCGAATAGAGTATCCGGAGGATAAAGAAGAAATAGCCGTTGAGTAGAAAAGCTCTGGTAAATATAGAAGGTCCGGAATTAAATAAACTTAAAAAAAACCTTGAGCAGACAGCTGTCTATATTGCAGATAACTTCTGGAATTACCCAAAAAGTTTTAAAAAAGATTTCCGAGTTGATTTAAGTATTGTAAATGATGAGAAAATAAGAAAAATTAATAAAAGCTATTTAGGAAGGGATAAAGCAACTGATGTTATTGCTTTTTCTTTATGTGAAGGCGAAAACATGCCGGAAGTAATGGATGATTTGCTGGGACAGATTGTGATTTCAGTTGAAAGTGCCGAAAAAAACTGCCGGCGTTATTCCAACAGTCTGCAAAAAGAGCTTTTTCTTCTTTTTATACACGGTATGCTCCATTTGTCAGGCTGGGATGAAGGCGAAGAAATTGAAGAAATACAGGAAAGCATTTTGCATGAATTTTATAAACCTCTGTCATGAAAAATAAAACTAAACACAATCCGAAATTTAAAGACAGTTTTTTTAATGCCGCCAAGGGCGTTATTTATGCCTTGCGATTTGAACGGAATTTCCGTATTCATCTTATTATAGCAATCATAATTATTATCAGTTCTCTTTTTTTTAACTTGACAAGAACTGAAATAGTCATTCTAATTGTGGTAATAACTATGGTTATGGTTACAGAACTTTTTAATACTGCTGCCGAGCGCATGACAGATTTAATAACGGAAGAACATCACCCCATGGCAAAGATAGTAAAGGACATGATGGCGGGAGCGGTTTTGCTATCCTGCCTGGGAGCCACTGCTGCGGGATATATTATCTTTATAAGGCCGGAAGTTAAGGATGTCCTGGGGGAATCAATAGTGCTTAGAAGAATTGCGGATTTTCCTCCTTATGTGGCTGCTCTGGCTGTATTTGTTGTTTTTTCGGTATCGGTGGCGGCAAAAATCCGAAGAAGAGGAAAGTTCTCTCTTTCCGGAGGAATGCCCAGTATACACAGCGCCGTAGCTTTTTCGCTGGTAACGGTTGCTTATTCTGTATCTTCAAGTTTAAATATCCTTTTTCTTACTTTTCTGCTTGCCCTTATGGTTGCCCAGACAAGGGTTTCGGCGGGTATACACACAATATGGGAGGTCTTTGCCGGAGCGATTGTGGGCTCCGGGCTTACTGTCTTGATTTTACACGTAGTTCTTTAATGATTTATGCGGCTTTAATAATTCTTACCCTTTTTTCCGGTTTCTTTTCTTCAATTGAAACAGCTCTTTATTCTATGGGTGAAGCAAGAATAAGGGAGTGGGCCAAACATAGAATTATATCTCTTAATTACTGGATTACGGAGCCGGCGGGTGTGATAACCGGCATTCTGACGGGAAATAATATGGTAAACATATCTTTTTCCGCTATTTTTACCGTGGTTGTGGCCAGTTTTATAGCCAGGACCAAAATCCCTTCAACTTTTATAGAAATAATATCAATTTTTGGATCTTCGGCGGTAATTCTTACTTTCGGAGAAATAATTCCGAAAACCTTTGCCAATACATATCCGGATAAAATTATAAAAGCATGTTACCCTCCTTTTATAATATTCTATAAGCCTCTGAGGACTTTTTCGAATAGATTAAATAAAATTTCTTTTTCAATTGTGGGCAAACTCCAATCCAAAAGGGAAAAAACCATTTCCCGCAAGGAAATACAGATGGAAATCGAAGAAGCCGGTAAAAAAGGCCATCTGGAAAAAGCTTCCTCCCAGATGCTTTCCGGGACAATTATGCTATCCCAGAAAAAAGTAAAGGAAGTCATGACGGATAGAAAAAAAATAGTGGGAATAAACCTAAACAGAAGCTATAATCGGATAATGAAGAAATTAATTGAATGCAAATATTCAAGAATACCTGCCTATTCCGGCAAACTTGATAAACTCAAAGGCTTTATTTATGTCAAAGATGTAATAGGTCAGCTGAATGATAAGGGCTCGGTTGATTTTAAAAAAATTCTAAGAGAAGCAAAAGTTACAAGGCAGAATAAAAACTGCAGAAGACTCTTTCAGGAGATGAGAAAAGAAAGGGTACATATTTGCGTTGTTAAAAGTAAAAAACGCATAACCGGAATAGTTACAATAGAGGATTTAATAGAAGAAGTAGTCGGCGAAATACATGATGAGTATGACAATGATATTTGAAATAGCAGTTAAATTTGCAATTCTGATTCTTCTTCTGGGGCTTACCATTTTTTTCGTTTCCGCGGAAGCTTCTCTTACATATTTAAGAAATTCCCAGGCCAGAAATCTTATAAGCGAAAAAGGAGTGGTCAAATTAAAATCATGGCTTGAAAATCCCAACCGTCTTTTAACTACGATCCTGGCGGGAAACGCCATGAGCGTTATAGGCGTATCGGTCATGGGAACATCTATAGCCCTGGACATAAGCAATGTCTTTTATATATCCCGAGCCCTGGCCACAGTGATAAGCACGGTGACGGTACTGATAACAGTTCTTGTTTTTTCCGAAATAGCTCCCAAGGCCTACGCCAGAAGAAATGCCCGCCGGGTGTCTGCCATTATAATCGGCCCCCTTGTGTTTATTAACTTTATTATGAGGCCGGTAATAAATATTTTTATTTTCCTTTCAAACATAGTTATTAATCTGGCTGCTTCTAAATCAGTTAAAAAACATTCTCTTTTTGCCAGAGAAGAAATAAAGGGTCTCATTGAAATAGGCGAGCATGAAGGTGTCCTGGCTGACAGTGAAATGGAAATGCTTAACCGGATAATGGATTTTTCCGGAACCGTGGTAAGGGAAATAATGCTGCCCCGGATTGCCGCAAGAGTTTTAAATACAGGGATGGAAAGAAAAGAGCTGGTCAGAGAGGCGATAAAAACCGGCCATTCCCGGCTGCCGGTATATGAAACCACGCCCGATAAAATCATAGGCGTGCTCTACGTAAAGGACCTCATAAAAAACCTTGCCGGGGTTAAAGATTTTAAAATAAAAGACATCCTTCGTAAGCCCTATTTTGTCCCCGAAACAAAGCCTGCCGCCGAACTTTTAAAAGAGTTTAAAAAGGGGCGTGAGCACCTGGCAATAGTGGTGGATGAATACGGAGTTATGGCCGGCATTATAACCATAGAAGACATAATGGAGGAAATAACCGGCGAAATTTTTGATGAATACGACCAGAAAAAAAGCTCTATACAAAAAAAAGAAAATAAAGTATGGGAAATAAACGCCATGGAAGACCTGGATAAAATTAATGACAAAATAGGAATTGACCTTCCCGAAGACAAATATGATTCCCTGGGCGGATTGATACTGGGAGAACTGGGCCGGGTGCCCGCCCCCGGAGAAAAACTCAGGTATGAAGAGTATTCTTTCACTATACTAGACTCTACCCCCAGCAGAATAATAAAAGTAGAATTAAAGCTTAAATAAGAATCCGCGTATAAAGCATTAAAAAACACCTCTTTAAAGGTGGATTTATTCTCAATTTTGTATTATTAATTATTAATGGAGTATTATAATTTAAAATTTATTTGGAAATACATGTGGAAAAAAAATCGTTTTCTCTTCTTCTCATTTTTTCTGGTTATTGCTTTTCTTTTATCATCACATAGCCCACAGGCTTCAGAATCGGACCCTGCTTTGTCTTCAGTGCGGGAAATAACATATAAAAATGTAAACACTCTTTTAACCTCTGAAGACCTGGATTTGCCCTCCTCCGCTTACGGCTTTAAATTTTTGGGACTCACAAATTCGCTTCCCTACCGGATAACAGAAAAAGACATAGGGATAAACGAGCTCTTGGTTTACCTCCAGGGGGAGATAAAAAAAGTTAAAGTTGTGGTAACCGATGCCTTCCGGGAAGTGGATAGAGACGGCTGGACCATTATTGAGCCCAGCGAAGATACCCGTATAGTTTATGTGTCCCGGTCCCAGGGAGATGACAATCAGTCTCATCCTGATTCAATGAGCAATTTGCCTCCCGGGGCTCATTATGCCCGGAATATAGGAGTAAAGAATCCTGATGATGAACCGGTGAAAAGCTATTGGTCTAAAAGAAGGCTTAACCCGGTAATGAGCTATTATGACAAACCCGAAGGCGAAGCCAGCGCCAGCTCTTCCGGAAGAGACCTCTATGCATGGAAAGCTTTTTGCGGCTCTACCGGTCATAACGGCTGGTTTGCCGGGTACAGAAATTATGGCTGGCTGCAGTACAGATTTACCTCCCCTCAACTAATACTGGAATATGTTGTATATAACCGGGGCTCGGACGATCCGGATGCGGCTCCCCGGGACTGGGTTTTTAAGGGAAGCAGTGATGGGGAAAATTGGACTGTGCTGGATGAAGTCTCCGGGGAAACCGGCTGGAGCCGGGCGGAAAGGCGCGAGTTTGAAATAGAAAACCCTGACCATTATGAATATTACAGAATAGATGTCTCCGATGACAACGGAGCCAATCGCCTGCACATAGGCGAATTGGAGCTTATGGGAATGAAAAAAATAGAAGTAGTCCCCGTAAAAAGCCTTTCAAAAGCCTACTCCCTTATTCGCAGCAATCACCACAGCCGGGACGGAAAAGATTACCCGGATTGGATGCTGCTTAAAAGAGGTGACAGCTGGGATAGCACCCTGGCCTGGAAAAAGTCAGGTCCCTCCCCGGATAAGCCTATTGTAATAGCTCCCTACGGAGATAAAGAAAATCCCCCCCCCAGTATAGAACGTTTTAGAATTCAGGACAGCGGGGTGGGAGAAGCAAAAGCGGACAACTGGATAATATCGGGTCTTGAGATAAGGCAGGGCGGACATCTGCTAAATGTAAATCCGGACAACGTTCTTATTGAGGACTGTTTATTAAGCGGTTCCGGCCAGTTTAATTTTCAGAGCAATGGCAAAAATCAGGACTTCCGGCGTAATGTAATTGTGGATAATTACAGTACAAGCAGCCATGCCCAGGGTATTTATGCAGGAGGCGCAAGAAATCTTCTTATTGAGGAAAATATATTTGACCTTAACGGATGGAATCCCGATGTTGACGGAGCAGAACCTACAATATATAACCACAACATATATCTAAGCAACTCCAGCAGAGATGCCCGTGTTTACAGAAACATAGTCTCCAGGGGGTCAAGTTACGGCCTCCAGGCCGGAGGCGGAGGTTGGGTACGGGATAATATATTTACCAGAAATGTTTATCATATTATGGCCGGGGCCAGAATAAGAACAAATCCTCCGGGAGTGAGGGCGGTAATTGAAGGGAACGTGGTAACTGAGGGTGTATCAGCGGGCTCCGGCAGAAATCCGGGAAACGGAAAGGGAATAGAAGTGGCCAACCTCAATCCCGAGTTTGATCACATTATATCAGATAACATAGTATTCAATACAGCGGATTACGGAGCAGTAAATTCAGGGCACGGGGCGATTACTACTTCATCTTTTCATGGCCAGGATGAGGTAGGTCAGAAAGATTTGCTTATAAAAAACAACATTCTTTATAACTGGCCCCGAAGTTTGCGTTTAAACCGCTATGATGAAAATATGACCATTTCCGGAAATATAATCCAGCAGCCCTCTGATAAATTTTCACTTAACTACCTTGTCAACCTGGGCGCGGATATAAAAGAGTACAGCTTTTCCGGCAACACCTGGTACGCTTTTAATGAAAAGCACAGCTGGTTTAGAAACGGAAATAATATGACTTACAGCGAATGGAAAGATTTTTCAAAAGAGAGCAATCCTAAATGGGAAAAAGTTGATTTTTTTGATTCCCAGCGCAACCTGGCTTCATACAACGCTACCCTCGGGGAGGAGGAATCTTTCGAGGCCTTTATTTACACCGCCCGACAGCAGTCCCGACACAACTGGACCTGGGACTACCACCCAATAAATATTTTAGACTCCTTTCGGGAGGGC
>JBNJFW010000021.1:0-13336 GCA_051747165.1 Elusimicrobiota bacterium
CTCTCTTCTTAAACTCTCTATGCTCTGATGCTGGTAGACAACTGCCGCCAGCATTGAGTTTCATACCGCGCGTACAGGGTAGTCGTCCCTCCCTTTACCGCGCTCTTCTTCGAGCTTTTTCATCAGCCATTCACCGTATAATGTTTCAAGAACCAGCTGAAGTCGCCGAAGGTCTCCGATTTCATCCAGGTCTTGGCAACTGAACAAATTTTTTTGTATACTCACCATGGGTAGTTTCTCCTTTTTTTTTACACGATAATTATACCATATTTATCGTCGATAAACTACCCCTTTTTTCTATCAAAGAGCATGCCTGGGGTGAATTTCCCCATAATTGCTATCTCCTAAAAAGCCTTTCGTCAATCTAACTTGGGGTAAAAGTCTTTTTTGATTCCTTTTATTTATTGTCCATATTTGCTAACAGCGCAAATGCCTCTAACTTCCTGCGATTTCTATGAAATTATTATGTTAGGGATGGTTTTAATCAGCTTTTGTGGAATTTTTTCCTTTTAAATACTTTGCTGCCGTCTCAGCGTATTTTTCCAGCTGCCGGTTGACTTTTTTATATACTTCTTGTGCTTTTTTTCCGCTGAGTATTTCAATTCCTTCTTCAATTGTTTGCACGGAATAAATGTTAAACTCATCATTTTTTACCGCTTCTATAACCTCGTCTTTGAGCATAAGGTGTTTGACATTCTCACTGGGAATCAGGACTCCCTGGCTGCCACTTAGATTTTTTATTTTACAGACATCGAAAAAGCCTTCTATTTTCTGATTAACGCCTCCGATAGGTTGAATTTCGCCTTTTTGATTTACGGACCCGGTAACCGCCAGATCCTGGCGGAGAGGTATATCCGCCAGACTGGAAAGCAAGCAATAAAGTTCCGCACTGGAAGCACTGTCACCGTCTATTTCCTCATAAATCTGCTCAAAAGTTATGCTGGCAGAGAAAGCAAGGGGTTTATCTCTTCCGAATTTTTCTCCTATAAATCCGGTTAAGCTCATGATTCCTTTGGAATGAATTTTACCGCTCATATCCGCCTCTCTCTCGATATTTACAATTTTACCGTCTCCCAGGTAAGTTCTTGCGGTAATTCTTGAAGGCTTTCCAAACATGTAGTCACCTAAATCCAGTATGGAGAGTCCGTTTATCTGAGCTGTTTTTTTACCCTCCGCCTCAACCATAAGAGTATTTTCTTCTATCAGTTCCTGGATCTTTTTTTCAATCATATTAGAACGAAATATCTTTTCTTCAATTGCCTTGTTAATATGACTTTTGGTGACAATCTTAGCATCACTCCGGCGAGTCCAGTAGTCGGCTTCTTTTATTATATCAGCTATTTCTACAAATCGGGCTGTAAGTTTTTCTTTATGAACGCTCATCCTGGATGAATAATCCACTATACCGGCCACAGCGTCTCTTCTAAAGGGCAGTAAATTGTTTTCGCTGCATTGCTGGGCTACAAAGTTGCCGTAGTTTTTTAAAGTTTTTTTGGTGCGTTTCATGGTTGAATCAAAATCGACTTTAACTTTAAAGAGCTTTTTAAAATCTTCATCATATTTGTACAGCAATTGATAAATCAGGGGGTTGCCTACAATTATTATCTTTAAGTCAACTTCAAGCGGTTCCGGTTTTAAAGTTGCTGTAGGCAGCAGTCCGTATCTTTGCTGGAGGCTCTCTATCTTAACCTGACCGTATCTGATTATCCGTTTTAAAGCATCCCATGAAAAAAAATCCCTCAAAAGATCCATGGCCTGTATGATAAGATACCCGCCGTTTGCTTTATGAATACTTCCCGGTTTTATCATGGTAAAATCGGTAGTTAAAACCCCTTGTTTTTGCTGGTGTTCCACTTTACCCACTAGATTGTGATATATGGGGTGGTCTTCGTTTATAACAGGAGCTCCTTTGCTTTGGCAATGGTCAACCAAAACATTCACCTTGTATTTTTGAAGAATATCTTTATTTTGTTTTCCTACATTTTGCACTAATATGTTTTTTTGCTTATCCTCATCTTTTTTAAAAAAGTCAATATTGTTGAGAATATCATCAACCACTTTTTCTATGTGTTTAATTATCCTGTCAAATTCTTCATACCCTTCCTTTAAATCATCCACATGATGTTTTATGGCATACATGACAATCTTTTTATCCAGATTTTCCAGCTCTTCCTGGAATTTTTTTTGAAACTTCTTTATTTTTTTCGTGGTGCTGTTTATTCTGTCGTATATGTCTTTCTGTTTTTCTTCTAATTTCATTTTTTCTTCTTCAGAAAGGTTTTTATATTCGTCCTCGTTCATAGGTTTGTTTTCATCATTCAGAGCTATGACCACTATTCCGGAAATTGTCTTTCTTAAGGCAAAGCCCTTTGCTTTTGCTTCTTTTTCAATTTCTTTTAAAAGTTGTTCTTTTTTCTTGTTTATCTTACCGGCAAACTCTTCTTTATTTTTTTCATATTCAGAACTGGAAAAAGATTTTTTTACTTCCCCCTGTATGCCTTCAATAAACTCTTCCATATCATTTTTTAATTTGCAGCCTGTTCCGGCAGGAAGCTTAAGGGCTTTAGGAGTATCCGGATTTTCAAAATTGTAAAGATAACAAATGTCGTCGGGTACTTCGGCTTGTTGAGCTATCTCATTTACTTTTTTATTAACAGCTGTGTTTCGCCCGGTTCCTGTTATTCCGGATACGTATAGATTATAGCCCTTGCTGTGCATATTTAAACCAAAATCTATTGAGTTAAGGGCTTTCTCCTGATCTATTAATACAGTGCCTGTTTCAAGTTCTTCTGTAGTTTCAAAAGAATACACCTCCGGGTCACAGGTGTTTTTTAACATTTTGGGCTTTAATTTATTATCTTCAACGGGCATATTTGACTCCTTTTAATTTTAAACTGCTCTATTTTTAGAAACACAGAAACACTCCTGTTTTCCCCTTCTTATATATTTCGTCAATTATTACTCTCCTCTAACTGGCAAGCCGGATAAAGGGAGGTTAATTTTAGATTTTTACTTGCCTCAAGTACCTCTATTATAGGAAAAGATCTTTTAATCTCAAATTTTTATCTATTAACTCAGGCTTTATCTGTAAAATCGCACTTCTGGTTTTGCTTTTCTTTTAAACCTGTAAACAGCCGCTTATCGCAGCGGGCGGCTGAAATAGCTTTTTCGGCGCTTTTTTCTTTATCTTTTATTTCAAGCATTATGTCAAAATCAAATTTAGCGGTGGCAGAAAGAAATTTTTTAAAATCACCTATGTCAATACTTCCGGCATGCTGGCCGGGCCTACCTCCGCTTAGCTGACTGCTGTAATCAATTATAGGCAGTCCGTCTTTTTCTCTCCAGGTTGCACAGGTTTTTTTTAATATAACGGGATGATTCCGGCTGGGGCCGGTAAGGTTTTGGTGAAGGATGTCATAGACCAAAGGTATTTGAGTTTGGCTGTTTATTTGCAGGCAGTCCCGGGCTGTATAACTGCGGTCGTCGTTTTCAAGAACAAGCCTTTTTTTAATTTTATCCGAAAGACTCCTGTATTCTTTTATAAACCTTTTAGTGCTTTTGCTTTTGTTTCCGTAAACACCGCCTGCGTGTATCTGAATTTTTGCGCTTTGGGGAAGGCCCATAAGATCAAGCACATCGCTGTGGTATGCCAGCTCTCTTATGCTGTTTTCTACTATTCTTTTTTTCTTGGCGTTTATTATTACAAACTGATCGGGGTGCATTGAAACCCTTGTTTGGTTTTTTTTAATTAAATTACCCAGTTCCTGAAAGTCTTTTCTAAAATAATTGCGCCAGTTAAATTTGCATACAGGGTGTGATGCGAAAGGCACCAGGTCGGATGTTATTCTGAAAAAAAATATTTTGTTAATCTTGTTGTATTTAAAAATATCCTTTAAACAAGCGAGATTACTTGTAATTTTGCTTACAAGATTGTCTTCGCTGTAGTTTTTAAGGCGAAATGTGGATGAACTTGTGCATCCGATTGAATAGTTCATACAGGGATACCCTATACGCATAAGATTTTTTCCTTTCTGCTTAAGTTCATTGCTATCAAAAGATTATAAGTACATTCTTACACATCTCCGGTTTTGTTTAAACCGGTGCCGGCACGGTAAATTGAGGAAGGCCCGTATTTATTTCTTATTTGGTCAACCGTCCGGTTAAGTTTAACTTCTTTTTCATTTTGTTTTTTTTGGAAAAGATCCAGCTGTTTTTGCTTCAGAGAGTTAAAACCGTCTACTTTTACGCCTACCAGGCGGATTTTCTTTTTTAATCTAAGTTTTTTATATAGATTGCAGACCCGGGAATAAATATCTTCGGTAGTGTTAAGTTGATTTTGGCTTGATTTTGCCCTTGTATAGGTCTTAAAATCACCGGAGCGTATTTTTATTGATACTCTGCAGCCGGATAATCCTCCCGCCCTTAGCCGGCTTGCCACCTTATCGGAAAGCCTTAAAAGAACAGCCTTTATTTTTTCATCCCCTGATACGTCTTCAGGAAAAGTATGCTCATTTGAAACCGATTTGGGGGGGGCTTCTGATTTTACCGGTGAATTGTCAATACCCCGAGCAAGATTAAAAAAACGAATTCCGTTTTTGCCGAATTTAGCTATTATGTCTTTTCTTTTAAAAGCTAAAAGGTCTTTTATTGTATTTATTCCCATTGAATTCATTTTATGGGCTGTCTTCTCTCCGATTCCCTGGACTTTATTTATTTCCAGTTTTTCTAAAAATCCGGCTGCGGAGTCTTTTTTTATCACAAAAAAACCGTCCGGTTTCTTATGTTCGGAGGCAAGCTTGGCCAAAAACTTATTAGGGGCAAGCCCTACTGATGCACTAATCCCCCTTTTATTTTTTATTTTATTTTGTAATTGGAGCCCGGCATTTTCAGGGCTTTTGAAAAGATGAAAGCTTCCGCTTATATCCAGAAAAGCTTCGTCTATAGAAAGCTTTTGAACCTTTGGAGAAAAAGTGTTTATAATAGAAAATATCTTATCTGACTCATTTTGATATTTTTTCATATTTACCGGAAGAAATACAGCTGAAGGGCATTTTCTGTAAGCCCGCGATATGGGCATGGCGGAGTGAATGCCGTATTTTCTTGCCGTATAGGAACAGGCTGCCACTACTCCTCTTCCCCTTCCGGATTTGGGGTCGGCGCCTACTATAACCGGCCGGCCTTTTAAAGCCGGATTGTCCCTTTGCTCCACTGATGCGAAAAAAGCGTCCATATCAACATGGATTATAAAACGCTTGGTTTCTTTTTCACTCAAAACGGGAAATTGGCGTATTGCTTGCCGGAATAATCTTCATACAGACTGCAGGGCGTTTGAGTAAACTTTTAAGTCATAGTCGCTATGCAGCACAAAGCGAATTTTCTTTACATTATTGAGCCGGGATGCTGCTGCCTCTATAGTTTTAATGGCAACATTTGCCGCTTCCTTAACGGGATAAGCGAAAGCTCCTGTGGATATAGAGGGGAAGGCTATTGATTCTATGTTGTTTTTTTCCGCAAGAAGCATGGCATTTTTATAGCAGGACGAAAGAAGCTTGTCTTCCGGTTTATCCACACCGTAAACCGGACCCAGGCAGTGTATGACATATGAATTGGGAAGGTTATGAGCTCCGGATATTACAGCCTGGCCGGGTTTAATGGGAGCCATAGGGCGGCATTCCTCTGCCAGTCCCGGCCCCGCAGCTCTATGAAGGGCCCCGGCCACCCCGCCTCCGATTTCAAGCTGGGCGTTTGCGGCATTTACTACTGCCTGCATATCTTCCTGAGAAGCTATATCACCCCTGGCGCATTCAATTTTAATGCCTGATATATTTTTTTCCATTATACTAAGGCCCTTTGTTAAATTATTTTAATTTGCTAGCGAGCTTTGCAACTCTTTTTCCCATATCAACGCACTGTTTTTTAACTCTTTCATCCGGAGTTCCAAGCGATACAGGCCCGTAATGATCTCCTTTTGATGTTCCCCGTACTGTCATACCATGAATTAGCAGAGCCTGAATGATAGCCATTATTGTGGTTTCATTTCCTCCTCCGGTATTTGCCGCTGATGAGAAGGCTCCTCCTATTTTGCCCTCCAGTTTTCCGTGGAATTTTACGCTCTTGTCCAGAAACTCTTTTATTTCCGCGGCTGGAAGCCCATAGTAAGTGGGGGACCCTATTATTATCCCGTCAGCTTTCAGCAATTCTTCAACTTCGCATTCCTGCACATTTTTAAGTGTTACTTCGGCATTTGACTCTTCTGCTCCTTTTTTAACATATTCGGCCATTTCTTCTGTATTGCCGGTTTTTGAATAATAAACAATTAAAATTTTAGTCATACTGGTTCTCCTTAATTATTTCATTTCTGAGGCAAGTATTAACGCCTCGGCGATTTCAACCATTGTTTTTCTTGAATTCATGGCTTTTTTTCTTATCATGTCGTAAGCTTCTTTTTCACCTATGTTAAGCTGTTGCATGAGCAGTCCTTTGGCCTTTTCGATTTTTTTCCGGTCTTCAAGCTCCTTTTTGGCCGTGAGAACCTCATTTCTCAAACGGGTATTTTCAATGGCAGCTGCAGCCTGGTTAGCTACAGCCTGTAAAATAGAAATTTCCTGCGAAGTGAATTGATGCGGCTTATCGGTATAGCTGTTTATAATTCCTATTACTTGTTCTTTCATTTTCATTGGTACAGCCAGCATAGAAACAATACCTTCTTTTAACGCAATCTGCGGGTACATGTAATCTGCATGGTTTCTTACATCCTTAACGATAACGGGTTCTTTTTTTATAAGTGCCTGCCCGCTTACTGACTGACCGACTTTTATATTGGGCTTGTTGCGGTAATCCGCGCTTAAACTCTGGCTGGCGGCTATTACAAGTTCATTTTTATTTTCATCGAGAAGCATTATGGAACATATTTTGGATCCCATAAGCTGAGCTGTCATGGAGACTATAAGTTTGAGGATTTCTTCCAGGTACTTGTTGGAAACTATAGCCTCGGATATCATAGCCAGGTAGTTTAGCTGTTCTTTTTTCATAAGAGAGGTTAATTATTTTTCGCTTTTTATATTTACTTTTGTCTTTTTTTCTTCCATATCTTTTTTAGGAAGAGTTACATAGAGAAGACCTTTTTTATATTCAGCCCGGGCTTTGTCGGAATCTACAGGCATGGGGAGAGCGACAGTTCTGCAGAAATTTCCTGTTTGAAATTCTTTTTTGAGCCATTTCGGTCCTTTTTCCTCTCTCTGCGGGTATTCAATTGTTAAGGAGTTTTCATCCGCCTCAACTCTCATATGTTTTTTTTCAATACCGGGAACCTCAGCAATAATTGTATATTCATGACTGTCTTCTTTGAGATTTATCCGGGGACTTTTTATGAGTCCGGTTATTCCGGAGAGCCTGAATGGTATTTCCTCCCGCAAGGTGGCGATAAGGTCGGAAACTCCCGACTGCCGATTGTTTTCAAACTGTCTGTTTGCTTTTTTTACTTCTATTTTTTCATTTTCCTTAACTTTTTTTGTGTTTTTATTTTCCATATCTGCCTCCTTAATTTTTTACATCTGCAATCTACCGGTAAGAGGTTATAAACTGAAGAAGTTCACTATCATCTGAAAGTATAAATACCGCATTTTCCTCGAGAGCTTTATCGTATGCTTCAAGAGAGCGAAAAAAGCGATAAAAATCTCTGTCGCGGTTGTGAGCACTTCCTACTATCTGTATTTCCCGGCCTTTGGCTTCACCCAGTATTTTGCGCCTTTCTTCTTCCACCTGGCCGAGTATCGTCTGTTTTGTTTCTTCACCTTCGGCCCGGTGACGGCTGGCAATACGCTGGCGCTCGGCTATCATCCGGTCAAAAACTCTACTCTGAACGGCTTCGGTATAATTAAGTTCTGTAATCATTACATCTATTAAGAGAATACCAAAACGTTCCTTTAAAGCTTTTCCTGCATTTTTCTGGATTTCTTCTATTACATGCATGCGGCCGTACCTCAGACGGTCGGCCTCGATTAATTCATCCTCAATATCCTCTCCCTCTTCAACATCCATGAGTTCCCGGATTTCTTCTTCAAGAGTAAGATTTTCGTTTCGCACGGTTTCTATTAAAAGACTGACTGTAATCATGTCTTCAAGCTCCCGCATAATAACTTCGTCCAGCCGCCTTTGGGCATGAAGCTCTGTTGTTCCTACGGACTCGTAAAACTGTACCGGGTCCAGGATTCTCCATCTGGATGCGCTGTCAACCAGCAAGGTGCGCAGGTCTTTTGTCGCCACCTCGTTTCTCTGGCCGTCCCAGTCCAGAATACGGGTTTCGAAAGTATGGACTTCTTCAATTGGCCAGGGAGCTTTAAAATAAAGGCCGGCACCTACACTAAGGCGGATTTCCGGACGGGATTCTTCATAGCGGCTGCGCATAATTTCAATCTGGCTTTCTTCTGGAATATATTCAGCGCTGTCCGGGTCCGGTTTTTCCGTGTCGGGGGCAGTGTAAAAGCCTGTTGCCACTGCATGGCGCACTTCGCCGAATCTGGTGACAACGGCGCTGTGGGTTTCAGGCACAATAAAAACAATTCCAAAAGCAAAGGCTATTAAACTCAGCAGCAGAAGGCCTATTACTAAAGCAAGAATGATTTTAATATTTCTGCTCATTTATCCGGCAAAGCTCCTTTTTCAAGGTCCAGAAGAGGTAAAACTGATTCAACATTACTGTCAACTATGTAAATTTTTTCCGAGCGGCTCATGATTTCCTGCATTTGCTCCAGAAACATACGGGAGCGGGTTACATCGGGGTACTGGTTGTATTCGCTTAAAACTTCAAGAAAGCGATCGGCATCTCCCCGAGCTTCCGCTATAATGCGTTCGGCCTCCCCCCGGGCCCGGGGTATGACTTTTTCCTGAACAGCTTCGGCTTCCAGTCTCAGGCGCTCACGGTCCTGCCGAGCGCTGTCAACTTCCTTGAAAGCCGGTGCCACGGGTTCAGGCGGCTCGGTCTGCTGTATAAGCAGGTCCTCTATGACAATGCCTGAATTGTATTTGTCCATGATGGCCTGCAGTTGCCGGTGTACGGCATGCGCAATCTGCACTCTGGCCACGGTTATAACATCTGTAGCTGCGTAATCGCCCACGATGCGCCTCATTGCCTCCTCGCTGGCGTCTCTTATAAGCCTTTCTTCATTTCTGACGTTGAAAATAAAATTGCGGGGTTCGGTCCGGCGGTACTGAACAACCCACTGGACCCTTGCCACTCCTAAATCACCGGTTAGCATAAAAGCTTCATTGTCAAACCCCTGCCGGGCCCTCTGACTGCGGACATCCGCCCGCTGGGTTCGGAATCCGAATTCTTTTTCAAAAACATGCAGGGTATTTACTATATATTTTTTTTCTATGGGGGAGGGAAGCTTAAAGTTAAGGCCGGGGCCTGCAGTGCGGTTATATGCGCCGAAACGGGTCACTACGGCCTGCTCATTGCGGTCAACGGTATAAAACATTGATACAAGTAAAAGAAAGGCAAAAAAGGCAATACCCAATACAGCAATGGCTCCAGGTTTTTTCCTTAGCCATTCAACAGATCTTTTCGGTATGTCTTCTATAATAATTTCTTCGTTCATTTATTTCTTTATACTAGGCCTTACCTTAAAAAGAGTGTATAAAATATAACGACAAATGCAAGTAAAAACCGTACGTTATTCCTGGGAAGTATATAAATACCTTTTTATTTTTCTGGTAGTGGTTTTCTGAAACTCTTCCTGCTGGATGCGGAAAGACTTTATTTTTTTATAAGCCGGAAGCTCCCGGGTACATTTTTTTATTTCATTTTTCAGTAAATCATGTAAGGTGTCAGCAGTTTCTTCTATGTTTTTTCGTTCGGTAAATTCATCAACAGCATCATAATCGGGATAAATAAGCGCTTCAACTATTTGCCCCCGGTCATTACTTGATTTTTCTCTTCCGTAAACCATGCATTCTGATATAAAAGAACTTTTTAAGAGTTTCTCTTCAATATCTTCGGGGTAAATATTTTTACCCGCGGAAGTAACTATAAGATTTTTGTTGCGGCCTTTCAGAAATAAATATCCATTGCTGTCGATATATCCCAGGTCACCTGTTTTAAGCCATTTTCCGGACATGATTTCTTTTGTAGCCTTATT
The DNA here is from genome assembly GCA_051747165.1 of Elusimicrobiota bacterium. Classification (GTDB taxonomy): domain Bacteria; phylum CG03; class SLGR01; order SLGR01; family PWQF01; genus JBNJFW01. Next base: position 10,140 of record JBNJFW010000021.1, read on the forward strand.
ATTTTTATAATATCCTTTCATTATATTTGGCCCGCAGGCTTCAACCAGGCCCACACCTTCGGAGTTGGAGCCGGTTATGCGGATTTGAACTTCTTCAAGCGGTTTACCGACTGATGATACCGGTCCGCCGCAGTTAACGGTTAAGACGGGAGCAGTTTCTGATAAGCCGTAACCGTTGATAAATTCAATTCCCAGGAGCTGATAAAAGTTTGCTGTTTCATCCATCAATGGTGCGCCTCCCGAAACCATTATCCTCATATTTCCAAGTCCTGCTTTTGAACGGATGCTGCTAAAAATTGTTTTGCCGGCATTGGCTCCCATTAAGTTCAATGTTTTTGTTATTCCCTTTCCCGTAATAAAGGCAGCTTTAAGAAAAGCGGATGAATTGCTTATCTTTTTTGTTATTGCCTTGCGCAGGGATTCAAAAAGAGCCGGAACCCCTATCATTACGGTTACACTTTGTTCTTTCATGACTTCAACAAGCCTTGTAGCTTTAAGTGTCTTTGGAAAAACTAATTTACATCCTTTTATCATTGATGCCAGCATACAGGCTGTCGCGGGAAAAGAATGAAATAAGGGCAGAATGCCCAGAAAACCGTCTTCGCTGTTGTATTTAATTGCTCCGGGTATGGTATTTGCCTGGTGCAGAAGATTTCCATGGCTAAGGCATACGCCTTTGGGGCTTCCCGTTGTTCCGGATGTATATAGTATGGCGGCAGTATCAGAGGCCTTTATTTTTTCAGTTATGGGCTGGTCTTCATCACGTGTTTTGCTGTACTTGAGAATATCGCAGAGAGAATCCGGGCCTTTGTATGGGCTTGTATCGCTAAGGATAACTTCGCTTATATTTAAATTGCTTGCCAGGTCCAGATTCATGTTTTCATAAATATTAGATGAAGTGAAGAGAACATCTGATTCCGAATGACGCAGGTAATGTATGTTGTCCTTCTCGTTTAACTGAGTGTCAAGTGGAACAATAGTACCTCCTATGTAAAGGGTTGCAAAATATACAACAGGCCAGTATGAGCAATTTTCGGCAAGCAGGGCTACATTAGTTCCTCTGCCGTAGCCCTTTGATTTAAGATATCCGGCTGTTTTTATGGTCATATCCTGCAAGTTTTGATATGTATAATAAATATAGCCGTTTTCACTTATACCGTATGTGTCGTCAAAATTGCCTTTATCTGGTTCGGCAAAGGCTATATTTTCCTTATACTCCCGGGTTTTACTTAAAAAAAGTTCAATAATATTTTTCATAGCTAAATTCTATATAAAATATCTTTTTATTGCAAGGTTAAATTATTTCAGATTTAAGCACCCGGAAGCCAGGTAGTAGCTTTTTTTGTCATTAATTTCAATTGAAGAATAGCCTGCATCTTTAAATAGCTTTGTGACTATATCCGCTGAGGGAATTAAATCTTTTTCTACCGGCCCTCCTATTCCGGCATGAAGCGAATTTATATGGCTTCTGGGCGATGAGTGGATTATATGTACCCATCCATTTTTTTTGAGAACCCTGGCAAATTCCGAAAAAGCCTTTTTTTTGTTTTTAAAATGAGGAAAAGATGAATAACATATAACCCGGTTGAAAGTGTTTTCTTCTACCGGGATATCTTCTGCGGGAGCTTCAATGCATTGAGCTTTGGAAGGAAATTTTTTCCTTGCGCATAAAATCATTTTTTTCGATATATCAATACCGGTAACTTTTCCGCAGCTGCCAATTTTTTCCAGTAACAGAGGAAAAAGAATTCCGGTTCCGCAGCCGGCGTCAAGTATGGATTCTCCCTTTTCTATGCACAGCATATCAAGAATTTCTTTTACCTTCTCAAATTCCTGGGGGGATTTCCGGCTGTCCCAATGTTTTGCCCTTTGGTTGAAAAAATCTCTATGCCGGTGCATTGGCCCTTATATTTTTTTTAGGTGAAAATATTAAGCAGAGCAAAAAGACCAGTCCGGATACAGTTATTATAGAAGCACCTGAAGGAAGATTGAAGGCATAGGATAGTATCAAGCCCGAGAAACATGCAAAAACGCCGAAAAAGGCAGAAAGAAAATGCATTGTTTTTAAACTGTATGTAAGCTGATAAGCGGCAGCCGGAGGAGCAATTACAAGGCTGAAAATAAGAAGGCCTCCAACTGTATTTAAATTAAGAGTTACGGTCAAACCGCAGAGAAAAAGCATAACGTAAAATATTATCCTGTCGGGAATACCCGCCGCACGGGCGATAAACCGGTCATAGAGAACAGAAACAATTTCCTTGAAAAATAAAAGAGGAAAGATTATTACCAGGGCGGCCGTCAGCGCCAGCAGGTATATGTCGGTGGTGGAAACAGTAAGTATATTGCCCCATATAAACATCATTGCTTCCGCCCTTGTTTCTTGAAGCATACCCATAAAAAGAAAAGCGGCTCCCAGAACTATTGAGAATATTATTCCGGTTGAGAGATTGGGTTCAAAATCGCCTTTGTCTGCCATCGGCCCTATAAAAGCGGCTGAAATAACGCAGAATCCAAAAGCGCTGGCCAGGGGATTTATATTTACAAGCAGCCCGAAAAGAGCTCCGGCAAAAGCGGCATGGGCCATGGCAACCCCTACAAAAGGTATTCCCAGCATAACAACCCAGACTCCCACCAGGCCGCAGGTGGTTCCTCCCAGCAGGGCTGCAAGCAAGGCCCGGCGCATAAATGCATATTCAAAAAATTCAAACACGCCCGGATTCTCCGACAGAGGTTAAAGCAAGGCTGCCGCCGGCGCAGTAAAAATCACCGCCGTAAAGTTTTGAAAGCAGATTGTCATTGTAAATGTCTTTGTTTGAGCCGGACCATACTATGCGCCCATTTTTCATCATTAAAGTGCGGGAGCAGGAAGGAGGTATATTATCAAGTATATGGGTTACATAGATAATTGTTACTTTTTCCTTTAAATAAATACTTTCTATAATATTCCTGATATCCCGCTGCGAGCGGAGATCAAGGTTTGTGGACGGCTCATCCATAAGCATTAATTCCGGTTCCTGTGCAATTGCCCTGGCTACGGCCGTCTTTTGTTTTTCTCCTCCGGAAAGAAGACCCACCGGCCTGTTTGAAAGAGCATCAAGCCCGGTTATTTTTAAAGCTCTTTTAATTGCCTTGCGGTCAGAAGGAGTTAAAGAACGTAATAATCCAATCTTACCGTAGCGCCCCAGAGCCACAGCCTC
>JBNJFW010000022.1:0-13077 GCA_051747165.1 Elusimicrobiota bacterium
GCCTTTTTCTACTTTTTAATTTCAGGGAAATCTTGCGTTGGAGAAGACTGTGCAAATAAATATTCCTCTCAGATTTATAATAGTAAAGCAAGAAAAATTTAATAATTAAATAGCTGAATTTAAGAAGTTTTTTTTAATAATTAGGGGAAAACTCCAATTTGTAAAATTAGAAAAAGTATTATATAATAAGCCAAGTTAACGTAAGCGCACGAAAATAGGAGAACAACCATATGAAAAAGCACACTTCCTTAATTATTATTTTATCTGTGATCCTTTTTTCGCATGGATGCGAAAATAATAATATTTTTTCCTGGGCCCGCAAAAGCGGCACAGACACATCAACCGAAGCATTGCTTGCTGATGCTGAAAGAGCTCTTAAAGACCAAGATTATAATGAGGCTGCAGAATATTACGAAAAAATTTTAAAAAATGAACCCCGGAATTCGGAGGCGTTGTATGGCAGGGCCTCAGCCGAGATGAAAAAAGCGGATTTGGATTTCAGGCATATTATTTCCGTACTTGTAGAATCCATGGATTCTAATGAAGACCCGGATGACCTAATAGATGAATTATTTATGGGTTTAAATATTAGCACTTTGGTAGATGCCACGTCTGAGGCTGAAAAGAGCCTTAAAAAAATAGCTCAAGGAAAGGCCGACGGAACAATAGCTTCTGATAATGTTGATGTAAATTTAAGCCTGGGTATTTTAATTACTCTTAATGCTGCGGTTACTCTTCTGGATAAGTATGAGGTTAATTCATTTGAAGACCTTGATAAACTCGAAGATGGGGTTTCAGAGAGTGATATAAGTGATACCCAGCAACGAGTTAGCGAGGCCAAAAACTATCTGGAAGTGGCCTTTGAACCGGATCATGAAATTATAGAGACTTTTGACGATTTAATTGAGTCTATGGAAGACCTGAAAAATTAAGATATGATAAAATTTATTCTTCTTTTTGCTTTCATGTTTGTTTTTAATACTGTCTCATTACTTTGCGCTTCTTTTTCTTTTGAGGGAGTAGAGAATCTTGGTATGGGAGGAGTGGGAACTGCCCTGGAGAGTCCTAGGGCTCCTCTTTATAATCCCGCCCTGCTTGGCGCCAGAGAGGGTTTCAGCATGACGCTTATTGATATGCCCATTACATTATCCCATGATATTTTCAGCTTTTATAAATTCTTCAACAAACATTCCGATGACTTACAGGAATTTGATAATCTGCCGAATAATAAAAAGGAAGAGATTTTATTAGAGCTTTCAGATGAGGTTTTCCAGAACAGACCTCGCTTGCAAATGGGGCTTTTAAATCCAAATATATCCTCCGGTCCTTATCCTATTCATACCGGTGCCCGGTGGTGGGATTTATGGTGGGGATTTGGTTTTTACAATGAGCTTACAATTGATATGGGCATTGATGAGGGTATAACCGTACCGAAATTTGATCTGAGGGCTCAGGCTGACGGTGTTTTTCATCTGCCTCTTACATTAAGGACTAAATATCTTCCATACGGCCTTCCCGGAAAACTTCATACTTCCATTGCCGGTAAGTATTTAATGCGGACAAAAATAGAGGAAAAAAATAGAAGTGTTATGGAAATTGAAGACTTCATGGAAGAACTGGAAGATAAGGATTACAGTCCGGGGACAGCTTTAGGCTTTGATTTGGGAGTTTATTATGATTTTTCTGAAAAATGGGATTTTGCTTTTTCTTTAAAAGATGTTGCGGGAACAACAATATCCTTCCCCGATGGAGAAGAGGAGAAAATTTCTACGGCTTTGGATTTAGGATCTGCTTATAATTTAAGCAAAAGAATAAAACTGGCCGCTGATTTGAGAGACATAAAAATAAAGGATTTTTCAGATGCCAGTTTTTTTAAAAAACTGCATTTGGGATGTGAATTAAACCTGTCAAGATTTTTTACATTGAGAGGCGGGTTTTATCAGGGATATCCGACTTTCGGTGTAGGCTTAGGCAGTGTTTTTAACTATGCTTTCCATGGTAGGGAATTGGGCGCTTATGCAGGAGATGATCCGTTCTGGAGCCATTCACTTGCGCTATCTATAAGAATTTAAATAATTTTAATTTGTTTCATCATTAAAAGGCTTATAAATAAAAATACTATATTTGCGACCCATGCAGAAAGAAACGGCGGCAGCATCCCTCCGGTTCCCAACGCTCTTCCTACAGTAATCGTGCCCCAATAAATAAAAGAAACAATAAGGGCTATGAAAAAGCCTGTGGTCTTGCCTTTTAGACCACTCCATAAGGCAATGGGAATGCCCAGGATGAGAATGATTGCATTTGAAAAAGGGAATGAAATTTTATGATTAAGTATAACTTTTTCTCGTCTTGCCGACAATCCTCCTTTTTCAAGCCTCCGGATATAGTGCAAAAGGCTTATAAAACCCATGTTTTCGGGCTCTTCATTTCTTCTTACAAAATCTTTGGGGGTTTCCTTAATATCAAGGTTTAAATTATTGAATTCAACATATGAAATAGGTGTTCCATCTTCAGGTGAAAACACTCTTTTTACTCCATTTTCAAGGTGCCATGTTCCTTCATAATAGAAAGCTTGCGAAGCGGTTATTCTTTTTTTCTCTTTAGTTGTATTTGGGAAGAACTCTATTAATTTAAATCCCCGAACATAATTTTCGGAAAGCCTGTCAATAAAGAAAAACTTGTTGTCAATTCCGGCATAGGTGAAGTTTTCGTGTATCTCCTCATATTCTTTATCCTCTTGTTTGTTTCTTATTACCAGAAAAAGTTCATCCGCTCTATCTTTAGCTTCAGGTACTGTCATTTCGCTTATAAAAAATGATGACATACTTATAATTAGTGCAACAAAAATTAGAGGTTTTATAGCTTTGATTATGCTTAGACCGGAACTGGATATTGCTGTTATTTCTCCATGTCTTTTCAGACCGCCCAAAGAGAAAAGAACAGCAAGAAGTGTCGCCACAGGAGTTATCATTACCAGCCACTCAGGTATTCTGTTTAAAAGGTAGAGCATGATAATACTTAGTGGCGGCTTGTATTCAAGAAAAGTATGAAGATAATCGAAAAAATGTGTTATACACATGAGTACAAGAAATGCAGCCAAGCTTATAAAAAAAGGCTTGAGAAAGGACAGGAGTATATACTTTCGGATAATTTTCATTTGTTAAAACTTATTTTAAGCATAATAATTCCAGAGCAAGCAATTATAAAATTAGGCAGCCAAACACCTACCCAGGGAATAATGTCTCCGCTAAAAGCCAGCTTTATGCCGCTTACAAGCAGAAAATAATACACCCCTATTACTGCAAGGCTTATACCTGCTCCTACTGTTTTTCCCTTAGCTTCTGCTTTTAATCCCAGCGGTATTCCGCAAAGCACAAGAGCGGCAATTGCTCCGGCAAGTGCTCCGCGCAGATGAAAATGGGTTTTTACGTTAGCAACTGGCAGGTTTTTTTCTTTCAAACGCTTAATTTCTTCTCTCATCTCAGTCGGACTCATGGATTGAAGGTTTTTAGTTACTTCAAAATCTTCTTGCTCGTGATTTATTACTATTGTATATTGATTAAAAGCCGCGCTACTGAGAACTTCAGGTTTATCCGCCGGCTGGTGTCTAACAATGCCGTCATATAAAACAAAAGAAAGGGTGTTATCCTTTATGTTCCAAGCACCTGAGCGGGCGGTAATAAACATTTCCGGTTCGTCTTCATTTGCGGGTTTATTGATTAAAACTTCCTTCATGGTTTGCTCTCTATGATTTATTTTATGAGCAAGTAGTGTATAATCACCTACTTCCACTTGTGTGCCTTCTTCCATTTTAATCGCCGGCTGCTTGTGCGCCAGTTTTGTAGAAAGCCTTCGGAAAGCAAACTGGCTGGCAGGTGTAACAAAAAAATTAAAAGGAAGCATAAGAGCTGTAATGAGCAGGGCTGCTGTGATAACGGGTTTTACCACAGTTGCAATTGTGCTTCCCGAAGTACGGATAGCAGTAATTTCTTTGTCTGAAGCCATGGTTCCAAAAGTTATTACACTAGCTGCCGTTGCCGCCATGGGAGCAGAAAAAACGAGTATAGTAGGAAAAGAGTAAGATAACAGTACAAATATTTCGGTTATAGGAGCCCCTTTGACCACTACTATTTCTACAAGCTGGAAAAGCTGTTCCATAATGAGTATAAAAGAAAAGAGTAGAAGGCTTATTCCAAAATAGGAAAAAAATATTTTCAATACATATTTGCTTAAAATTTTCATAGTTTTAATTATATAATTTTAATGTAAAAAGTAAAAAACCAAACGGTAAAATTTGAAATTAACAGCCGGATTCAATTATAATTAAAAATAAGCTGTTTTAATAAGTAATGCAGGCTTTTCATAAAATATTTGCCAGCAGATTTAACTACAGTTCTTGATTAGTTATAATAACAAGTAAAGCTAGACAGGATATTAGAAATAAAAGAGAGGAAAAATAGATTAACAATTATAGAAGGCTCGGAAATTTTAAAGAGTTTACACTAATATTATTATTCGTTTGTGTTCCATCAACGCTTTTTGCTTTAAACCTTATAGATGAAGATGATATGGAATTTTTGAAACCGGAAGATACGGATTCCATTTCCTCTATAGAAGAATTTGAAGATGAAATGGAAGGAAAAGATGAGCTTGAATTTGACCGCGAGCTTTTTGATAGAATAAGACGGGAAAAGGACCAAAATATATATACAGAACCTGAAGTTGAAGATACTATTGTTGATGATGAAGATATGCAGGATGAGGAAGAAGAATATCCTACGGCGATGCCCGATCTTCCCTATGAAGCACGGTTAAAGATATCCGGACGGAAATCCATATCCTTGAAAATGGGCCATTCGTTTTTTCTGGGGGATGAAGAGGACAGGACACTTACGGGAGCTCCTCCCGGAATATCCCGGGGCTTTGAAATGGATCAGGAACTTAGAGTAAGAATACAGGGACAGGTTGGAGATAAGATAACTGTTGATGTTGACTATGATGATACGAAACCTGATTACAATGAAGATGCCCGGCGAATATCGGTGGTTTATAAAGGAGACCCGGATGAGATAATAAAGGAAGCTGCTTTTGGAGATATATCGCTTCGACTTCCCAGTACTCACTTCACGGGATATTCAAGAAGTGCATTCGGAGCTAAAGTAGAAGGTAGTTATAAAAATATTGACTTTATGGCGATTGCATCTCAAACAAAAGGAAAGACCGAGGTCAAGGAGTTTTCCGGAGATACGACTTTTACCAGAAGAGAAATTAAAGATATAGATTATATAAGGCGTCGTTATTACAATATAAATATAGACACAACTGCAGAAAATATAGCTATAGAACCAGGATCTGTAAGAGTTTTTGTCAGAGACGGCGAAGCCGATACCGGTATTGAAGGTGTAGAAGTGAAATACTATCAGTCTTCTGAAATTGTAAGTGGAACTTTTCACGAGCTTGTTGCCGGAAGGGATTTTACAGTAGATCATTTAGCGGGAACGCTTATTTTATCAAGCAGTTTACAAAGCAATCATGTCGCCGCGGTAAGTTACGAATACGAAGGCGGGGAAGTGGGAGAGGATTATCCTGTTATTTTTGCGGATGAACAAGAGGAATTAGGTAAGAAAGTAACGAAATATGAGCTTAAAAACAGGTATAATTTAGGGGCATCAAGGATTCTAAGAGATGATTTTATAATAAGGTTTATGGATACGAATAGAGAGACTGTAACTTTTCCCGATATATCTTATGATATTGATTACGACAGAGGAATTATAAAATTTCAGCAACCCCAACCTTTTGATCCTGATGGAGAGAAAGGAATATATGATCCCAACGACTATCAGGATGCACATCATTACATAATATATGCTGAATTCAGGAGCAGAATAAAACAGTATTCCTTAAGGCCCAATATAGTACGGGGAAGCGAGCGCATAGTAAAAGATGGGGTTGCTCTTGAGCGCAATACAGACTATTTAATAGATTATCCATCCGGATTTTTAACTTTTTTAAGACCAGAGGAAATAGATGAAACAACTAAAATACGGGCTACATATGAATATATGCCTTTTGCCATGGCACAGCAAGAGACTTTAGTAGGCTTAAGAAGCGATTTCAAAGCATCTAGAAATCTGAATATTGGGGGAACTTTCTTGTATAATTTTTCTGCGGCGGAAAGGGAAATACCTAGAGTAGGGCAAACGCCTAGAAGTGCTATGCTGGTGGGTGGTAATTTTGATTTAAAAATACCGGTGGGGACTTACAACCCTTTTCCTTCCAATTTAAGCGGTGAAATTGCACGAAGCCAGACCAATCCTAATACAATTGGAAAAGCAATGATAGATGATATGGATGGGATACGCAGATCGCGTAGTGTGTCAATGCGAAAAGATGAATGGCAGATAGCTTCAACCCCCGGCTCTTTTGTGGCCAGTCCTTCCTGGGTAAATCTTGAAGAAGAAGACGACAAGTATTTAAGTGATATTAATCCTCTGGTACCTTTGGAAGAGGATGAAAGAGTAAGAATAATCGAGGTTGATTATGATATCCCCGGTTCGGACATGCAGCACAGTCAGCAGTGGGAAAATCCGGAAGTGTCCATAGTTAATCCTATTTCCAGAACAGGAATTGATCTCAGTGAGATGGATAAGATTCAGATGTGGTTTAAAGGAGATTTGCGGGATGCGCATATGGATATTGAGTTCGGTGTGATTTCTGAAGATGCAGATAATACGGGCATAATAAAACCGCAGCCTGATAATATTGAGGACAGCAGAATTGAAGGCTGGCCGTATACATATCCCGGAGAAACATCTCATGCGGATAAAAATCCTTCCGGCTGGCATTATGATTATATAAGCGATGGAGAATTTGTGATAGGTGCCGATAATGGCAGGATTGATACAAACGATCTTGACAGAGACGGAGAAATAAACACAACTGAAAATACAGTTGTATTTTCAACCTCTTCTGTAAATTATGAGGGATGGACCTTACTTGAGTTTGATGTCAGTGAGGAAGATCGTTTAGATATGAGATTTGTGAAACATGTAAGGCTTACAATCCGCAATAGCAAGGGTTCCCGGAATATGGGTAATATATCTATGAGCCGTCTGCAGGCTACCGGCAACTACTGGCGCTCCGGAGTTGTATTAGATAATGACGAAGATAACGACGAATATTTCAGGTTAAATGATGTGAATACTTTTGATGATCCGGAATATGATTCACCAAAAGAACTTGAAATATATGATGAAATTTATGCTAAAGTAGGCGGCAGAGATATAACAAGAGAGGGTTCTCTGGAGTTATTGTATAACCTAACTTCTTCAACCTATGCTTACGCTTACATGACTTTTCCTCAGGCACTGGATTTTTCAACTCATAAAGAACTTAATTTTTTACTTAACGGTTCTTATGCTTCTCCCGGCACTGTGTTTTTTGTTGAATTTGGTGCCGGGGATAATTATTTCAGGAAAGAAATTGAAGTTGATTTTAACGGCTGGGAAAAAGTAAGTATTTCTCTTGAAGATAAAGAGCTTGAAAAAATTATATATAAAGGAGAGCCTTCTATTGCGAATATCAGAGAAATAAGATTAGGCTTGAGCAGGAAAGAAAATATGGCTGCTGAGGGCAAGGTATGGGTTAATGTTCTTCATCTTGATTCAGTGCTTAAGCATAAAGGGTCTGCAGAGCGTTTTAAGTTTTCCTCTTCTATACCCGGTATTCTTAAATATGATGCTAGTTATACTCATATAACAGAGGATTTTCAAAAAATTACCGAGCCGACACAGAATCAAAAATCAAAGTCTTATTCTGCAAATGCTACTCTTATTGCTTTTCCTTTTTTACCTTTGCGCGGCAGCTATAGTTTAAGTGAAACAATTACTCCGGCAGATCGAATAAGTGATGATGAGCGGAATCCCTATATAAGTGCGCGGGATGAGGGAAAAGTTAAAAGGGAAGAAGCCTCTTTAAATGCCGATTTAAAAGTTAGCGGGTTTCCGGATGTTAAAGCCCGTTATTCAGAAAGCATAAGCAAAAGTGATTTGACGGGCAGGTTCAGCGATGAAGAAAGTGTAAGTGGTAGTTTCTCCTACAGTCCGCCTTTGGATATATTCCTGGTTCCGGGCAGTTTAAGCGGGAGTGCTCGTAGGACATTAAGTGAAATCTCATGGGATGAGAGAATAATAGGCCAGCGGGAAGAGGGTGCTGAAGAAGGGGGAGATGAAGATTGGAGTGAAACTACACTTGATTTTACTGCAAGAGCCAGTTTTAATATGTTTGATATCATTTCTTTAGATCCTTCTTATTCTAAAAATATAAAAGATAGAACCAGGGATTTTTATACAGGCCCTTATTCCGGTGAAGAAAAGAAATGGCCGTGGTCCCGTAAGCAGAGTATAGATTTGAACTCAAACATAGGGTTAGTTCATTGGCTGCGGCCTTCTTTTTCATATAGTGTAAATACAGAAGAGCAGTACAATTTCAGAACAGAAAATAAAATGGATTTATTTGAGGAAACGAAAAATGTAAACAGAAATTTTGACATAAACAGCGGGTTAAGCCTAGGGGTTAAGAATATATTGCCGGGATTTGATCCAGTGGAAACCCTGGAAATTGATTTTAGCTATAGCTTTGAAAAAGGAGAAATCTATAAAGAGATAGAAAGTAGCTTAAGTGTTTTTGATAGGCTTCATTGGAAGAAGGACATAGATACTCCTGATTTAGATTCTGCTACAACGGTACACACTAGAAGATTGTCTTCTGACTGGAAACCTTTTGATTTTATGAACCTAAGCGGCATTATTCTTAAATCAATAGAAGAGATGAGATTAAGATCAAAATTACAGCTTCACAACAGAAAAGAAATTAACGATTCCAGTGCTTATGAAGAACATGCAATAACATGGCCTGACCTTACTGCTGATTTCGGCAGAATTCCCTCTCTTCCTTATACAAACGATATTATAACGGATATAAACATAAGGGGCGAATATAAATCAAATAGAGAAACGGATTATTCTTATGTGGAAGGCGAAGAAAGATTTGCAAGTCATGGAGTAAAAGAAAATGTAAGAAAAAATTACGCCTTTAATTCAAAATTTAGAGTTTACAGTAACTATGATGCATTTGTTGAATATAAACGTGAAAGTACGGAAAATATAGATTTAAGAGCAGAACGCTGGAGTTCAAGAAGTGAAAATAAAAAGTATAATAGCCAGGTCAAGTTTGCACTCAGAGAGTATTGGGATATCATAGCAAGGCTTAATTATTCCTGTAGTGAAAAGATTGCTTATCCGGATATTGTTCGTGCGGATTCAAAAAAATACGAATCCAGTTTGGGGCTTAGCGCAGTTATAGATTTACCGGACCTATTAACTCTCCCTCTGATAGGGGATATTTCTGCCGGTAATCGTATGAAATTAAATGGAGACTTACGGGCAGAATTTTCCAGAAGTGAACTTGATGTTTACCGGACAAACACAAATAAGTACGGTATAAGCGGCTCCGGTCAGCTGGATGTAGCTGCAAACATGAGAGGAAGTTTTGGTTTGGGACTTGATTTCGTTCACAATATAAAAAGATTTGCAAACAGTTATGCCGGTTTTCACTTTCAAACAGAAGTTTCCATAACCTTTTGACCTCATAGCTTAACTTTTTAACTTATTTATTTAACAAGGAGGAAGAAAAATGAGTGGACCTACAAGGATTTATCTTAAGAATTATTGGTACCATGTATATTCTAGAGGCCAGCGCGGCCAGCCTTTGTTTTTTTCGCCCCAAGACCGTATTGAATATCTTAAGGCTCTCGATAATGAGTTTGCCAGAGTTGGAGGTAAAATAGGTTCTTTTTGTATTATGACAAATCATATGCATCTCCTTCTTAAAATGGAAGATACTTCTCTGGGAGAAGTTTTAAGAAATACTAATTCAAAATATGCCCGTGCCTTTAATAAACGCCGGGGATTATCCGGGCATGTTGTTCAGAGTCGTCCGGGAGTAAAATTAGTTCTTGGAAACAAGTATTTAATGACTCTGGTTGGATATGTTCATTTTAATCCTGTTAAGGCAGGCATTACAGTACAAGTAAAAGACTTCAAGTGGAGCTCATGGTTTTGGTTTGAAGGTAATAAATGCCCTTGGATTGATTTAAAAAGCTGGGAATATCCTCCGGGTTTCAAAGGAAAAAAGCGTTTAGAATTATTTAGAGAGTTAACCGAAAAAGAAGATTTCGATTTACCTGTATATAAAAATTTTGTAGGCAATGCAAAAAAGTGGATTGCACTTGATAAGAGAACTGAAAAAAAGCCTGCGGGAATTTTCCGGGAAAAAAGAAACCGCAGGGCGATTGAAGAAATATTAAAGGAAGTAATAAAAAATACAGACTATAATGAGAAAATTATTCGGAGCCGAATCCGGTTAAGAAAGATAAGCAAACTCAGACAATACGCAATGCTTAAAATGTGGGATGAAGGACATAAGATGTCTGATATTGCCCGGTTTTTTAATTGTACTTCTGCGGCTGTTCATAAGGCGATAAATAAAAATAAGTTAAAAAGTTAAGCTATGAGGTGATTAAAGATATTTTATTGAATTTGTTTTTTCCGGTGGATTGTCCTGTTTGCGGAAAGTACGGGGGGGTAGCTGCCAGGAATGGTTTATGTGGAAAGTGCCGGGTTTTATTTAAGCCTGTAAATGCGCTGGGATGTGTTTTTTGCGGCAGGCCCATGAGTACAGGTTCTGTTGAGTTATGCCGTTTGTGTAAAAATAAATCATCACACTTAGATTATTTTTATACTGTTTTTCATTATGAATCTGCGGTGAGAGAGGTAATAAAAAAATTTAAATACGGTAATGCTTCTTATCTGGGAGGATTTTTATCAGAATATTTAATTAATTTTTTTTGCGATGTTATTGCAGAAGAAGTAAGCAATGCCGTTATTGTTCCTGTTCCTCTTCACCCCCAAAGGCTAAAGGAAAGAAATTATAATCAATCTGAAATAATTGCTGCTTTTCTTTCAAAATCATCCGGCATTAAAATGGAAGCCCAAGCTTTAAAAAGAGTGAAAAAAACCAAACCGCAGTTTATATCAGGCAGAAGTGAGCGTTTTGAAAATATGAAGGGAGCTTTTGAACCGGGTAAAAGGATAGCATGGGCAGAGAATATCATATTGTTGGATGATGTAGCTACAACAGGGGCTACCATGCAGGAGGCGGCAAAAGCTCTCAGAAAAGTATCAAGGGCAAAAATAATTGCTTTGGTTTTAGCACACGGAAGGTTAAAAAGAGGAAAAGTTTGATATATTTATTATAATATGTAAGAATAACAGGACTATGAGTAAAAAACAAGAACAAATAGAAATTAGAAAATCAAAACTTGCTGATTTACGTAATAGAGATGTAAACCCCTATCCGGAATCGTTTCAGCCAAGGGTGTCATCTGCTGAAGCTCTGGATATGGATGAAGGGAAAAGGGTTAGAGTTGCAGGAAGAATTTTAAGTAAGCGGGTTATGGGAAAATCTTCTTTTGTCCATATAAAAGACTCAGAAGGGAAAATTCAAATATTTTTTTCTGTAAATAAACTCGGCATTGAATCTTATTCGGATTTTAAAAATACTGATATAGGTGATTTTATTGGTGTTGAGGGAGAACTTTTTATTACGCGCACGGGAGAGAAAACGGTAATGGCCTCCGGTTATGTAATGCTGGGGAAATCTCTCCGCCCTTTACCGGAAAAATGGCATGGGCTTCGGGATATTGAAAAAAGATATAGAATGAGGTATTTAGACATGCTGGTCAATCCTCCTTCTTCAAAAACATTGAAGGCGCGTTCTGCAATACTTGAATCTTTAAGAGAAGTTCTTAAAAAAAGAAAGTTTATTGAAGTACAAACGCCTATACTTCAAGATGTTGCCGGCGGTGCTGCTGCTAAGCCTTTTACAACGCTTCACAATGTGTATAATACAAATCTCTATATGAGGATAGCTCCTGAGCTTTACCTAAAAAGACTTCTTGTGGGCGGCTGGGAAAGAGTTTTTGAAATCGGCTCCAATTTTAGAAATGAGGGGTTGTCCGCAAAGCATAATCCTGAATTTACAATGATGGAGATTTATTCTGCTTATACCGATTATAAATTTATGATGAAACTGGCGCGGGAGCTTATAGTATCATCTGCCGAAAAACTTAAGAGCAAAGGTTTTAATATATCAGAAAGTATATTTAACGAGTGGTCAGAACGCGATTACTGGCAGCTTTTAAGCTCATATACCGGGGAGGAGTTTTCATGTGATATGGATTTTGAACAGGCCAAGAGAAAAGCAGATAAACTTAATGTCCCTCCCGGTAAGGATTCTAAAGAAAAAGTGCTGGACAGAATATTTTCTCAGTATGTGGAGCCCGAACTGGTTAAACCCACATTTGTGACCGGTTATCTTTCTTCTTCCTCGCCTCTTGCAAAACAGACTTCTGGAAATTCAGATTTAGCCCAGCGTTTTGAGATTTTCATTAACGGCATGGAGTTGGGAAATGCTTACAGTGAGCAAAATGACCCTGAAACTCAGAGAAAAGTTTTGGAAAAACAATCAGAAGAAAACAATATGCCTGTTGATGAAGATTTCATAAAGGCCCTTGAGTACGGCATGCCTCCGGCTTCAGGTTTAGGTATCGGCATAGATCGACTCGCGATGATTTTAACCGGAGCTGAAAACATCCGGGAAGTTATTCTTTTTCCAATGTTGAAACCTCTCGGTTCTGAAAACAAGGCCTAGAGCAATGCTTTTCAGTTTAAAAATGGCATGGGCTTACTTTAAAAGAGTGTGGGGCCGGGGTATTTGGGGGGTGATGGTTATAATAGCCGTAACCGGTGTAATGCTGGGCGTCGCATCTCTTGTTGTTTCCCTTTCGGTTATGAATGGTTTTCATACCGAGATAACTTCACGTTTGCTGTCTTTTAATCCCCATATAATTATCACCACTCCGGCGCGAGGTGTGGACTCTAGAGAGCAAGTCAGCAATGTTCTTGACAACCTTGATTTGGTGGAAGGCTTTTCTCCTTTTATTTATGGGAAGGG
>JBNJFW010000023.1:0-12730 GCA_051747165.1 Elusimicrobiota bacterium
AAAGCTTCTTCATCATTGCCTTGATCATGAGCAATTTGGCCCTGAATTAAATACGCGGTGGCTACATCGTTTAAAGCCCATGAATTTTCGTTGACGCCTTCCGGGACAAAATCATCAAGAGCCTCCTGCTGCTGGTGAGCAGTTTCTTCGTATTCTTCAAGAAGCCTGTCTATATAAATCTGAGCGTCTTCGTACTCGTTAGCGTCAAGATGTTCCCAGGCCTTCTTAATGAGATGCTCGGAAGAGTAGTCATCGAAATCAATGTCTTCGGTTATGAATAATATTTTGTCTTCAGCCGCCTGTGCTACTTCAAACCACTGCTGGTTGCCGTCGTCGTCTTTGTATGCGCATTGAGCAAATCCGAAGTTATCAATAATGGTCTGATAATGTTCTAAAGCTTCTTCATTGTTGCCTTCATTAAGAGCAATTTGGCCCTGAATTAAATATGCTGTGGCTACATCGTTTAAAGCCCAGGAATTTCCGTTGACGCCTTCCGGGACAAAATCATCAAGAGCCTCCTGCTGCTGGTGAGCAGTTTCTTCGTATTCTTCAAGAAGCTTATCTATATAAATCTGAGCTTCTTCGTACTCGCCAGCGTCAAGATGTTCCCAGGCCTTCGTAATGAGGTGCTCGGAGGTGTGGTCTCCGAAATCAATTCCATCTTCTTCAGTTGTGTCGGCTTGGGATATATTATCTGTGCCGTTTAGCCACAGTTCAGGATTGCTTAAATCTTTCGGCTTTTTCATGGATGGTTGATTTTCCGGGGCTACACTTGGAGGCTGCATCCTGTTTTCATATCCGCGACTGATAATGGAATCTTCATTTCGCCGGGATGTTCCAAACCTTCCTTCGGTGTTGCTATATGATACTGATAATAGCAAAATAAATGCCAGTAACTTTGCCGTTAATTGTTTTAATTTCATTGATCTCTCCATTTTTTAATACTGATAGCCATCATTTAAACTTGTTTTAATACAAACATAAAATGCATATTTTCCGATAATTCTTTTTGAAGTGCTGTAATTATTTGAATTTAATATATAAGCAAAGGGATTAATGACTTCCTTAGTTGCGATAATCTTTATTCTATTTTTTCTGTGCTTTCGCATATATTGAATTCTCCTGTTTACATTTACAGTTTACCTTATTTTTGTGAAAAAAATTAGAAATTTGGGTGAAATCTTTGTGAAATCTTATTATAGCTCTTCTTAATTAAAAAAATTTGTTTCAGGGCTGAAAGAAATTTATGTACTAAAAATTGATTTTAATTTAGTCTTTTGATAGTATTGCAGTATGAATAATAAACTGGAATCATTAAGACACTCGGCGTCTCATATAATGGCCCAGGCTGTTTTGAGGTTGTTTCCCGGAGCGAAACTGGGGATAGGACCGGCAATTGAGGATGGGTTTTATTATGATTTTGATCTAAAAGAAAAAATATCCGAAGGTGATTTAGATAAAATACAAAAAGAGATGTCAAAAATTTGCAGGGAAGATAATTCTTTTGAAAAGTCCGTTGTTAGTAAGAAAGAAGCAGAAAGTATTTTTAAAAACCAGCCTTTCAAATTGCAGCTTTTAGATAATATACCGGCAGATGAAGAAGTTAGCATATATAAAAACGGTGAGTTTTTAGACCTATGCAAGGGGCCCCATCTTAAAAGTACGGGCGAGCTTAAGAATTTTAAACTTACTCATATAGCCGGAGCCTACTGGAAAGGAAACGAAGAGAATCCTATGCTTACCAGAATATATGGTACTGCTTTTTTTACCGGAAAGGAGCTGCGCAAATACTTAAAGCAAAGAGAGCTTGCCAAAAAAAGAGATCACCGGAAATTGGGTAAAGAATTGGATTTGTTCAGCATTCATCCTCAATATGCAGGACCCGGGCTTGTATACTGGCATCCTGCGGGTTCGGCTGTCAGAAGTGAAATAGAAAACTTCTGGATAACCCAACATCGTAAGTATGGTTATGATTTGGTGCATATACCGCATATAGCCAAGAGCGATTTATGGAAAACTTCCGGCCATTTGGATTATTATAAAGAAAATATGTTTCCTGCCATGGATATAAAAGATGGTGGGGAATACATATTAAAACCCATGAATTGTCCCGGACATATTGTTATGTATAAAAACAGTTTACATTCATATCGTCAGATGCCTGTAAAATGGGCTGAACTGGGAACTGTTTACAGGTATGAAAAACCGGGAGTTCTTCATGGATTGATTAGAGTTAGAGGATTTACCCAGGATGATGCCCATATTTTTTGCAGGCCTTCCCAGATTGACTGTGAAATAGAAGAAGTACTTAAATTTACACTTAAAATATTAAAAACTTTCGGTTTTGATTCCTATGAGGTTTTTTTAAGCACCCGTCCTGAAAAATATGTCGGTTCCGATGAGAATTGGGAAATTGCGGAAGGAGCGCTGAAAAAAGCTCTTGAAAAAGAAAGGATAGATTATAACGTGGATACAGGTGAAGGGGTTTTTTACGGTCCTAAAATTGATATTAAAATAAAAGACAGCCTTGGCAGGCTCTGGCAGTGTTCTACTATACAGGTTGATTTTAATATCCCGCAAAAGTTTGATCTGGAATACATAGGAGAAGACGGTAATAAAAAACGGCCGGTTATGATTCACAGGGCTGTTTTCGGTTCCCTGGAAAGATTCTTTGCCATCTTAATAGAACACTATGGCGGACGTTTTCCTCTATGGCTTGCGCCTGTTCAGCTTGAAATTATTCCTGTGGGAGAAAAACATTTTGATTACTCTTTAGATTTAATGAAGAAGATGAGAATGGAGGGGATAAGGGCGGAAGTGAATTTAAAAGATGAGAAGCTGGGGAAAAAGATATGGTTTTCAAGAAAGAAACATGTGCCTTATATGGCTGTTATAGGTGATAAGGAAATACAAAAAGATTCTGTATCTTTAAGAAAACTTGGGGAAGGGGAGTCTGGCTTGCTGAAGACCAGTGAATTATTAACTGCATTAAAGAGGGAAATTAATCGGAAGCAGTAAGTTTTTCTTTTAAATTCTTTAGACTGCGAAGTGCAATTTCACGTGATGATTCTCTTTCTGCTGTTTCATATATGTGAAGCCACATCCGCACTGCCTTTTCATACAACGCATTTTCTTCGTAGATTTGTGCAAGCATGATTTTCACTTCTTCCGGTGTGTTTTCTTTTTCGGCAATTAATTCTAAACCTTCAATGGCTTCGGAAAATTTATCCTGCTGGAGAAAAACAATTACCGCTTGTAAAATATATAGCTTATCCCTCAGTTCTAAAAGATAGGGTTTTTTTCCCAGCATCAGCAAATGACCTTCACTTGTGTCTTTATAGTTAAAATCTTCCTTTTTATTTATAATTTCTTCAACAGCTGCTATTCCCTCCGAAATTAATGCCATAGCTTCCTCATATCTCTGTAAATTCCAGCCGAGAGTTGTCGGACCGGTGAGGTAAGCGGAAGCCATATAGGGATCTATTCTTATTATTTGCTGCCAGTAGTTTTTTAACTCGGGATATAGTTGTTTAGTTTTTTTTGTGTCTCTTCTGCCGGTTTCCGGGGAGGTTTTTTTGTCCCCCGGCCTTGTACCGTAATATTGCATTGCCTGTATCCAAAGGATACCGCCCGCCAGTCGCCGCATTCCCAATGTGGAGCTTAGGAATGCCGCGGGAGTACTCATTGGATAGGTTTTTGAAAGAAGAGGGGGATATATATGTCCGGATGGAATTTGCGCTTGGAAAAAAGAGGCGGCAGTTAAAAGCAAAAAAAGCGATAATAAAAGATTTTTTGTTCTCAAAGCTCTTTTTTTCTGAATATAATTACCGCCAGTGTTAGAATTGCGGCTGAATAAAAAGAACTGTAAGCGAATGAGTTTAATAAAGTATAAAAATCGAATTCGGCCGCGTGAAAAATATCCTTGTAATTCAATCTGCTAAAATTTGGAGCAATTAAATATGTAAAATCTACTATGAATGAAAGGGCTCCCGATGTTTCGGATGCCAGATATTTTAGTTCATTTGAAAAATGTCCCAGAGCCCAAAGGAAAAAGATGCTTATAAAAGAGGTTGCAGTTGATGTGCTTATGAGGGAAATAAGAAGGGAAAGGGCAATAACCATAAGGACTTTTAGAAATATAAAAAATGCAATTTGGATTAAAAATACGTCCCATATCCAGCCTTTTAAAAAAAGCATGGCAGCAAGAGCTGCAGTCATAATTGCTATATAAATAAAAGAAACGGCAGCCATGCCGAAAAATCTGCCTGTCAGATAGGATGCCCTTGAAATGGGCCGGGACAGTATAAGATAGAGTGTTTTTGTTTCAATCTCTTTGCTTATCATTATTATGGAAATGAAAGCGGCGCTTAAAAATGCGAAAAGCTCTATGGATGCTGCTCCCAAATCAAGTATGACTCTTATTTCATGCTGGGGTGAGAGCATGGAAAATAAGAAACCGCTGCCTAAAACTATTGCGATGAATATAAAGAGTATAATAAAATTGTTTCTCTTGATATTTTCCTGAATAGTTAGTTTTGCTATTTGATATATCTTATTCATTTTTTAAATCAATTAATTTTAAAAATTCTTCTTCCAGGTTCCCGGTAGCTTTTGTTGTTTTAAGAATTTTGCCTTTATGCATAATTGCTACCCGGTCGGCTGTTTTTTCAATTTCTGATATTATATGCGAAGTAAAAAAGATTGTTTTTCCATCTTCTTTGAGTTTAAGCATGAGATTGCGTATATCAATGATTCCTTTGGGGTCCAGTCCGCCCATTGGTTCGTCAAGAATCAGAAGTTCAGGTTCGGCCAGAAGAGCCTGGGCCAGGCCTAAACGCTGCTGCATGCCTTTTGAAAAGCCCTTTATTTTTTTTTCGGAAGCATGCGAAAGCGATGTGTATTCCAGCACTTCATCTGTTCTTTTTTTTATTTTATTTTTTTTAATTCCGGAAAGGCTTCCCCATATACTAAGCATTTCCCTGGGAGTGAAGTCCGTGTTAAAGGCCGGAATTTCCGGCATGTAGCCTATTTTGCTTTTTACGTCATTGCTCAAGCCCCGCCTGCCTAATATATTGAAATAACCGCTGTCATTTCGTATAAGTCCAAGTAGGATTTTTATGGTTGTTGTCTTGCCGGAACCGTTGAGCCCCATAATTGAAAAGATTTCGTTTCGGTGTATTTCCAAATTCAATCCGCGTAAGGCAAGAGTAGTTTTTTTCTTGAAAAAATGCTTCTGAACATAGGTCTTGCGAAGTTCATTTATTTTTAATATAATACCCGCGTTGTTATTATTTTTAATGTTCATAAACTATATTATATAGATAATGAGCTAAAAAATCAATTGCAGGGGGAGAATATTTGACATACAGGAAAGTTTTTGATATAAGAGAGCCGAATTTAAATTGTATAGGGAGGAGTTATAAGTAAAGCAAACAAAAAATTACGCACGAACGAAGAGATAAAAGAACCCAAGGTAAGAGCGGTAAACCCGGAAGGGGAAAATCTGGGCGTGCTGCCAGTACAAAAAGCTCTTCAGTTGGCCAGGGAAGAGGGTCTTGATCTTGTCGAAGTTGCACCTGAAGCACGGCCTCCCGTGTGTAAAATGATGGACTACAGCAAGTATTATTACGAACAAAAAAAGAAAAGAAGAGAGAACAAAAAGAAGTCCGTCAGTAAAGATTTAAAGCAGATAAGGCTTTCACCCAACATCGGAAAGCATGATTTGAAAACAAAGTTCAATAAAATTAAAGGCTTTCTTGAAAAGGGGCACAAAGTGAAGGTTAATATGATGTTTAAGGGCCGGCAGAAAGAGCATCTGGAAGTCGGAAAGCAAATTTTAGCCGGTATAGTGGAGCAGGTAGACGAAATTGCCGAATGCGTTTCCGAACCCAACTATGAAGGTTTTTATATGAGTATGATGCTTGCTCCCAGAAAGGAAAATAACAATGAGTAGAAAAACACATTCAGGAGCAAAAAAAAGATTTAAAACCACCTCCAAAGGTAAGATATCGCGCGGCCACGCCGGAGGTGCGCACCTAAAAGTGAAAAAAAATTCTAAAAGAAGAAGGCGCTTAAAAAAGTCGGCTTTAGTGCATAAAACGGATGCAAAAAGAATAAAAAAGCTGATACGGAATAAATAGACTGAAATAATATAGGATACAAAATGAGGGTTAAAAAAGGAAAAACAAAAAGTAGACGTCATAAAAAATACCTGAAACAGGCCAAAGGCTATTCGCATGCCAAGAGTCATCGTTTTCGCAACGCTAAGGACCAGGTTGAAAAAAGTCTTCAGTATTCAACCAGAGACCGCAAGGCTAAAAAACGCTTAATGAGAAAGCTCTGGATTACCCGGATAAATGCCGCTTGCTCGCAGCACGGAGTAAAATATTCCAGATTTATATCCGGCTTGAAAAAAAATGAAATCAAACTTGACCGGCGCATGCTAAGTGCAATGGCAATTGAGGATGCCGAAGCCTTTAAGAAATTAATTGATATCTCAGCAAAAAAAGACTGAGTTTCTTTAAAACTTAATAGATGGCGAAACCTGCTAAAAAACTTAATCCCGCCCGGCGCCTTATTTATATGTTTCTTGCCTTTATATTATGTGGTACACTTTTGCTTATGTTGCCGGGAATGACGGAAGGTTCAATTTCTTTTGTGGACGCACTTTTCACTGCAGCTTCAGCGGTATGTGTCACCGGGCTTACAGTAGTTGAGACCGGTGATTTTTTCACTCTTTGGGGCCAAATTGTAATTCTTGTGCTCATACAGCTGGGCGGTCTGGGTTATATGTCTATGGCCAGTTTAATAGTTGTATTGATGAAAAAGATCCATATAAGTGGAAAACTTATCGTAAACCAGCAGCTGGGCATGTCCGACAGTAAAAGCTTGAAAAAATTTATTTTAAGGGTAGCTGCACTTACTTTTGGAATGCAGATTGTAGGTGGTTTGTTTTTAGCTTTTCGCATGAGGGACATGTTCTCCACATTTTCTGAGAGCTTATATTTTGGTTTTTTTCACTCAATTTCCGCTTTCAATAATGCCGGGTTCGATATATTTGGTTCCGGCGTGTCTCTTACACCCCTCAGGAGTGACGGTTTTGCAGTTCTTACTATATCCATTTTAATTATAACCGGGGGCGTTGGCTATATAGTTTTAAGTGATTTATGGGATAATTTCAAAGCGGCCGCATTGAAGAAAAGATTTCGCTTAACTATTCATTCCAAACTTGTTTTATCGGTAACCGCCATTCTTTTAGCTTTGGGTACTATTGCATACTATATAGCAGAATCCGCAAATCCCGCCACTATGGCTGGAATGGGTATGGGGCAAAAGTGGCTGATGGCTTTTTTTCAATCTGTTACCGCCAGGACTGCGGGCTTCAACATGATAGATACTGCGGGCTTGATAAATTTTTCTATTATTTTTACAATAGCACTGATGTTTATAGGCGCTTCTCCCGGAGGGACGGGCGGCGGAATAAAAACAACTACTTTTTCGGCGGTTCTTTTGCAGGTAAAGGCAGCTTTTAAAAGCGGGACGGACATAAATATTTTTAAAAGACGTATGTCAGACGAAATATTAAAAAAATCGGTTATGATATTTAGCCTTTCGTTAATTATTATAACTCTTAGCCTTCTTTTAATTTCTACATCGGAATCTTTTTCGATAAGGGATATGCTGTTTGAGGTTTTTTCCGCGTTTGGAACAGTGGGCTTGTCTACCGGAATAACTGATAGCCTTTCATCATTTTCAAAGATTATCATAACAATAACCATGTTTGTGGGCCGGCTGGGGCCGATAACGGTAGTAGCGGCATTGCTGGAGGGGGAGAGGAGAAAAAAATATCGCTATCCGGTTCAGGAAATAGCTGTAGGATAATTAAAGGATTAATAGATATAAAATGAAAAATTTTGCAGTAATTGGATTAGGTAGATTCGGAACCTCAATAGCAAAATTTCTTGAAGAAGAGGGCGGAGAGGTAATTGCTATTGATATAGATGCCGGTGTGGTGCGTGATCTTGAAAATCAGTATACTTCGGTTGTTGAGGCGGATGCTACAGATATGGATAACCTCAGCGATCTGGGAATATCTGATGTGGATGCGGCAGTAGTTTCTATCGGAACCAGTATGGAGTCCGGAATTCTTATAACTCTCCTTTTAAAAGAGCTCAAGGTTCCCTTGGTGGTTGCTAAAGCAAAAAGCGAGTTGCATGGGAGAGTTCTGAAAAAAGTAGGAGCAAATCTTGTAGTTTATCCCGAGGAAGATGCAGCCCAGCATCTTGCCAAGAAATTATACTGGCCGGGATACAGTGAGCTGGAAATGACCACCGGATTGAGTATGGTGGAAATTCAGGCACCTAAGTCTTTTGTAAACAAGTCTATTGCCAAAATCAATTTAAGGAAAAAATATGAGGCCAATATAGTTGCGGTTAAAAGAAAGACACCTATTCTGGATGAAGCTAATCAGGCGGATTTTAAGGAAACTATTATTGCTCCTCCTTCCGCGGAAACAAAAATTGAGAGCGGTGACAGTATTGTTCTCGTATGCCCGAATCACAGGGTTGAAAATTTTAAGGATATAAAATGAAAAAAGATAGAAAATGCGAGATTCATGTAGAAAAAGGCAAGTTTTACTTTTCATCTAAAAGATACAGTGAAGCTATAAAAGAGTTTCAGACTGCTCTTGATTATGATTGCAAGAATACGGATGTTCTCTACAGCCTGGCCGTAACCTATGAGACCAGCAATGATTATGATAGGGCAAAGGAAACATATCAAAAAGTTCTGGGAATTCATCCGGAGCACACACTGGCAAGAAAACATTTAGAGAGAATGCTTGAAAAATGAATTATATAGATAAATATAAAAAGATAAAAAACAGGGCAGTGGAAAAATTACAGGGCATTTCCGATCTTAAAGAACTTGAAAAACTAAGAGTTGAATATATTGGCAGGAAAGGTTTATTAAAAAAGCTTTTTGCCGAACTCTCTTCCATTCCTTCCGAGCAGAAACCGGAATGCGGAAGGTATCTTAATAGCATTAAAAACGAGATTTCCCGGATAATAGATGAGAAATTTGAAGAATTCAAAGATGAGAAGTCAGCTAAAAAATACTTTGATCCTACGCTTCCGGCTCCGGAAGTTAAAGCAGCCAAGATTCATCCGCTTAAGAAAACTTTCAGGGATATTGAAAGAGTATTTGTTTCCATGGGTTTCGGAGTGGCCCACGGTCCGGATGTAGAAGAAGAATATTATAATTTTACTGCTTTAAATATGCCTGAAAATCATCCTGCCCGTGATATGCATGACACCTTTTATGTAAAGGATTATGATAACACTCTCTTAAGGACGCATACGTCTCCGGTTCAGGTGCGTGTGATGAAAAAAAAGAGCCCTCCGTATAAGTTTATAGCGCCGGGCAAATGCTACCGGCGCGATACCATAGATGCTTCGCATTTACCTGTATTTCATCAGGTTGAGGGTTTGATGGTTGACAGGAATATAAGTTTTTCTGATTTAAAAGGAGTTCTTCATCATTTTTCAAAAATTATATTTGGAGAAGAAATACCTATAAGGTTTCGTCCTTCTTTTTTTCCTTTTACGGAACCTTCGGCTGAGATGGATATAGGTTGCGGCATTTGCCGCGGCAGTGGTTGTTCATCGTGTTCCGGCAAGGGCTGGGTGGAAATTTTAGGTGCCGGCATGGTTGACCCGGAGGTGTTCAGTCATTGCGGTATAGATTCAAAAAAATGGCAGGGATTCGCCTTCGGCATGGGTGTGGAAAGAATAGCTATGCTTAAGTATAATATTCATGACTTAAGGCTGTTTATACAGAATGATATGAGGTTTTTAAAACAGTTCTGATGAAAGTTCCTGTTAATTGGCTTAACGATTATATTAAGGATCTTCCTGATTTAAAGGAAGTAGAAAATATTCTGACTTTAAGAGGTCTTGAGGTAGAGGAAATTGTTGATGGTAAAACCGGGAAAGTCATAGTTTTAGAGTTAACTCCCAATCGGGGAGACTGTACAAGCATAATGGGAGTGGCAAGAGAATTGTCCGGTGCCTTAAAAAAAGATATAGCGGTCGAGAAAGACATAGATATAAATGAAGGCGAACCGGATATTGCAGAAACTTTCAGTTTAGAAGAGAAAAGCAAGGGAAAATGCCCTGTTTATTATCTTAAACTTATAAAAAATCTGAAGATTGCTCGGTCTCCGGACTGGATGAGAAACCGGCTTGAAGATTGCGGTATAAGACCCTTGAATAACGTTATAGATATAACTAATTATATTCTCATGGAAACCGGGCAGCCTCTTCATGCATTTGACGCGGATAAGATAAACGGAAACAAGATCTTGGTAAGAGAAGCCCGTAAAGGTGAGAAAATCATGACTCTTGACGGTATTGAGAGAAAGCTTCACGGGGGGGAAGTTGTCATAGCTGATAACGAGTCCCCGGTGGCCATGGCCGGCTTAATGGGCGGAGAGAAGTCTTCGGTTAGCGAAAGCACTAAAAATGTTCTTTTAGAGGCGGCCTGGTTTTCTCCTGATTCTATTTCCCACAGCGAATCCCTGCATTCGCTCAAAACAGAAAGTTCTTACAGGTTTGCCAGAAATGTAGATCCCGGGGGAGTGTATCCAGCGCTTATAAAGGCCCTGAACCTTATGGAAAAAATTGCGGGAGGAAAGACGGCCCGGGGGCAGCTTAAAGTAGAAAGAAAAAAGAAAAAAAGTGAAAAGCTTAAATTAAACATTGATAATTTAAATAAGTGCCTGGGAGCAAATATATCCCCTGATGAAGCGCAATCAATTTTGGAATTAATTGATTTTAAGGTTGAGAAAGTCAAAAATGTTTTAAAAGTAAAGGTCCCGACTTTCAGGTCTGATGTGAGCCGGGAAATAGACCTCATTGAAGAAATCGCCCGCTGTCGCGGTTATGACAGCTTCA
The DNA here is from genome assembly GCA_051747165.1 of Elusimicrobiota bacterium. Classification (GTDB taxonomy): domain Bacteria; phylum CG03; class SLGR01; order SLGR01; family PWQF01; genus JBNJFW01. The sequence goes on from JBNJFW010000023.1 coordinate 10,953, forward strand.
CGGAAAGTTTGCCTGTATCCTCAGTTGAAAAAGATCTTATGTTTAGAGAAGATATTTTTGAAAAAACTGAGGATATTCTCCGGAGCGAAGGATACTGGGAGGTGGTTACTCCTTCACTGGCAGAGGATAAAGAACAAAAAAAATTAGGTTTTGATACTGCCGCAAATGCAGTTGAGATTGCTAATCCCATTTCAGAGAATTTTAATATATTAAGGCCCAACCTTCTTTCCGGTTTGTTAAAGGTTGCGCTTTATAATTTAAACCGGAATCAGTATCCTTTGAGTTTTTATGAAAGAGGCAGTATTTTCGAAAAAGGAAAAAAAGCAATTGAAAAAGAAAAACTTGCCTTTGTTAAGCAATCAGGGGACTTTTTTACCGCCAAGTCTGCGGTGGCGGCTGTTATTGATAATTTAAATCAGAAATATAATTTTAATTATTCCATAGATTCTCAGTGGTTTAAAAAAGAAAGAAGTGGAGAAATACTGATAAATGGTAAAAAAGCAGGTGAGTTTGGGGTGATAAAAGAAAAAGTACTGGATGTGTTCGGGCTTGAAGGACAAGTTTTTTCGGGCGCTCATTTTGAATTGGATTTATTTGATAAACATGCAATAAGCAGTGTTGAGTTTACTCCGTGGAGTGAATTTCCCTCTGTTTTAAGAGACATCTCAATCGTGGCTGATATCAAGTTGACACACTCAGAAATTTATGATACCATTTTTTCAAGAGGAAAAAATTTAATAAAAGAAATAAAGCTTTTTGACATATACACGGGAAAAGGAATTAAAAAAGGCTGCAAAAGCATGAGTTACAGTATAGAATTTAATTCACCGGAAAAAACATTAAGTTCAGAAGAGGTTAATGATATAATGAGTAATATTATAGAAGGTCTTAACCATGAGCTGGGTGTGAAATTGAGAGCCTGAAAATGAGGGGGCTCAACGAATTTAAAATAAAGGTAAACGAGCTGATTAAACAGCATCTTGTTTTAAAAAAAGAAAATGCGAAATACAAGGAGGAAAATTTCCGTTTAAAAAAGGATATTGAATATTTTGAGAACCGTGCAGGGGAAGTGCCGGACATTGCACAAAAAAACAGAAAGTTGTTAGAGGAAAGAAAAAAAATCGCGAAAAAAGTTGATGGTATTATTGCTAAATTAAATGAAATTGAGAAATAAAAATTACGGAATAAAAATATGCCGGAAAAAGTATCTGTAAACATAGATATATCCGGGAGGCAATATAATATAACTACCGACGAATGGGAGCCGCTGTACATAAACAAACTGGGAGAAATATTAAACAGTGAGCTGAAGAGTGTTCAGAAGGATTCCGGATTGGTCGACAGTTATAAAATCATGGTGCTTGCTTCGCTTAAAATAATAGATAAATTGCTGAAATTGCAGGAATCCAAGGCTGGTAGCAATTACGCCATAGAACAAGATATAGAGGACCTTAACAACAAAATAACGGAAATAATTTAGTTTAACCCCTGCGGTGTTCGTGTGGAGCAGTCAATTTGAGCCTACACTTATAAAATAGGGAATCCGCGTTCCCGAGTTGCCTTGGCAGCCGGGACAGGACAACCACTGTTTGAAATGAAGCTCAAAATTGACAATAATAAACGGCATTGCGGGGGTTTTTACTATTAAAATTATGCGGGATTTGTTTGAAAAAGAAAAAATAAAAGACACTGCTTTTCATATGAGGCCTCTGGCGTACAGAATGCGCCCGCAAACAATGGATGAATTTGTAGGTCAGAATCATTTATTGGGTGAGGAC
>JBNJFW010000024.1:0-12518 GCA_051747165.1 Elusimicrobiota bacterium
GAAGAGTTCAAGTCAAACCTGCAGAGCAAGTCGGATATCAACGAAGCAAGCATAAAGGAGCGTTTTACCACGTATTTTAGTCGTCTTAAGCTGTTTAGGAAAATGATAACCGAAACCTCAATTGTCTCTCATGATAGGGTAAAAAGTTTTATAGAGGAAATCATACCCGATTTAAATATCGAAGATCTGCCTGTTAAATTTTGCTGCGTGGCGACAGACATAACAAGAGGTAAAAGGCATGTATTCAGAAAAGGCCCGTTAAGAGAGGCCATAATGGCGTCCATTGCGGTGCCCGGAATTATAGCCCCGTCGCAGATCGAAAATTTAATACTGAGCGACGGCGGGAGTGTAAGTGTTACCCCGGTGGAAGAATTAAAAGCGGCGGGAGCTGGTTTTATTGTAGCAATAGAAGTTTTTCCGCATATGAAAGAGAGATCTGGTTTTGATAGAGGTATTGAAATAATGGAAAGGTGCTCTAAAATCACCGCCATGGAATTACACAGAAAACAGATAGCAGAGGCCGATGTAATAATAAGCCCGGAGGTTAAAGATCTGGTTTGGTCCGATTTTGATGCTTTTAATTATGCCGTTGAGGCGGGAGAAAAAGCGGCCGTGGGGGCCGACAAGCTAATCAGGTGATAGCCTCTGGCGCTAAAAGTAAAGATAAACTGAAAAAGTATGCCCGCCTTGTATTAAAGGAAAACCGCATACGCAATATAACCGGGGCCGGAAGTCTGGAAGAAATCGAAAATCATATCAAGCAATGTCTTTCTTTTTGTGAAATTATAAAAGGTGAAAAGGGAATTGATATAGGTTCAGGAAATGGACTGCCGGGGGTGGTGGCGGCTATTGTTTATCCTCAAAAAAAGATTCATCTGCTGGATTCGGCTTTTAAAAAAATAAATTTTTTAAGCATGGTTAAAAGAAAGTGCCATATTGAGAATCTGTTTTTAGTTAAAGGCCGGGCGGAGATTCTGGGGCGTTTAAACGAATACAGGGAAACCTTTGATTTTGCCATGGCAAGAGCCCTGGCACCTATGAAGATAAGCGCTGAGCTTTGCCTTCCTTTTGTTAAAAAAGGCGGCCGGTTTTATGTTATGTCCGGCGCTAAATGCCAGGAGGAAATAGAAGATGCGGAGGACATAATAATAAAAACCGGAGGCCGTGTAGAAAATTTAACCCGGCAAGGCTATGCAATAATAAAAAAAAATAGCGAAACTCCGGATGATTATCCCAGAAAGTGGAAAAAAATTTGCTCTTAATGCCCTTATTAGTTATTATGTAAACATGAAAGCAAAAATTGTAACTGTAGCAAATCAGAAAGGTGGGGTGGGAAAAACTACCACCGCCATAAATCTGGCGGCCGGAATAGCGGAGAGGCTGCAGGATGTATTGCTTGTTGATATCGACGGGCAGTCTAACGCCTCCGCCAGTTTGGGTCTGGAAAGAAAAAGTTTCTATCCTACAATATATGAATCCATAATGCGTAAGGAGTCTCCTGAAAAAGCGGTGGCTCCTACGGGGAGGGAGTTTTTTGATTTAATGCCTTCCAGCGAAGATTTAAACGGGGCCAAGGTTGAGCTGGTAGGTGAGAGCTCAAGAGAGTTCAGACTTAAAGAGGTTCTGGAGACTTTCAAAGAAAGTTACCGGTATATAATCATTGATGCTCCCCCCTCACTGGATTTGCTTACCATAAACGCTCTGGTAGCCAGTGATTCGGCCATTATACCTATTCAGTGCGAATACTATGCCCTGGAGGGTTTAAGCCAGTTAGTGAGCACTTTTTCCAGGATAAAGAAAAACCTCAACCGCAGCCTGGAGATTGAGGGTGTGCTTTTAACTATGCACGACAGACGGACCAGTCTCTCATATCAGGTTATGGATAACATAAAAAAACATTTCAAGGGAGCGGTTTACCGTACGGTTATTCCTCGAAATGTCAGGCTTGCCGAAGCCCCCAGTTTCGGTAAATCTATTTTTGAGTATGACCGCTCATCTGCAGGCTCTAAGGCATACCGAAGCCTGGCCGATGAGTTTTTAAAAGAAAATAATCAGGAGGGATAATATAATGAAAAGAGTGTTAGGAAAAGGAATTGAATCTTTAATTCCGAATCAGGAGCCCGAAGAGGGATTTAAATTTATAAAGGTGGGTATGATAGAGCCCAATAAATACCAGATGAGAAAAGATTTCGACCGTGAAAGTATTGATGAGCTGGCCCGCTCTATTGAGGAAAACGGAATAGTTCAGCCCCTTCTTGTTACCCGGAAAGGCAAAAAATATATGCTCATTGCCGGAGAACGCCGATGGCGTGCGGCAAAGAAAGCCGGACTGGAGGCGGTTCCGTGTGTGGAGAGAACCTTAGAGGAACAGGATTCACTTATGGTTTCTCTTATAGAAAATATTCAGCGTGAAGATTTATCTCCGATAGAGGAAGCAAGCGCTTATAAACAGCTGGCGGATGAGTTTTCGCTCACCCAGGAGAAAATTTCAAAAAAGGTGGGTAAAAGCCGCAGCGCGGTGGCAAACTCCCTGCGCATACTCACTCTGCCTGCGGATTTAAAGGAAATGGTGGGAGCCGGCAAGCTTTCTTCCGGCCATGCCAGGGCCCTGCTGAGCCTTAAAGACCCTAAGAAGAGAAAGGCCCTGGCCCTTAAAATTACAAGAGAAAAACTTACTGTCCGGGAAGCGGAAAAACTTGTTTCAGCAGATAAAAAGAAGAAAAAGAAAAAAACTTCTGCTTCTAAATCAAGTAGTTTAAATAATCCTGAAATAGAAAAATTCAGAAACAGGTTTGAAAAGGCCCTGGGCACGAAAGTTGATATAAAATTAAAGGGAAAAGATTCAGAAAGCCGGGGAGAGCTGAAAGTTGAATTTTATTCTTTAGAGGACTTTGAAAGAATAGCGGATGTCATATGCGGCGGATAGAGATCACCGGCGCCTGCCTTAGCTGACCAGAATACTTGAAGAATAGATTTCGGAGGTAAATATGAATGAAGACAAAAATAATGAATTAGATAATGAAATGCCGGATGAAAAGAACTCCGGCCATGAAAAAGAGGGCGAAAAAGAGCCCAAGCCATCAATAGATGATATAAGCGAGTCTTTTGAATTATCCGAAGAGAACGGTATTAAAGAAGATAGTGAGGCGGATTCCCATAAAAATTTAAATGAAGGTAAAAGCGCCGGTGAAATAGATATAGACGGCCTGGATTTAATAGGGGAGGAAGACGAGGGCGAAAAAGAAAAAAAGGCTAAACCCTCGATTGATGAGGTTGCCGGGTCTTTTGAGTTAACTGAGGACGAAGACAAAGCTCCGCAAAATGATAGTAAGAAGCCTGCAGAAAAAGATGATGATGTTGTTGAAAAAGAAGAAGCTATTTATACTCCGGACAATGGAAACAAAAAAGAGCCTGCCGACTATAGCCTGGAGGGTAAAAGTCAGGATTTACCCAATGATGACTTTGCCGGGCAGGAGCCTGAGGACTTTGATGATGAGGATGCGGATTTAAATGAACTTGAATTTGACGAGTTTGAAGAACCAGAGGATGTCCGAAAAAAAGAAAATATACCCGACCCGGTTAAAAAAGACCGGGAAGCCCTGCAAAGTACTCCGGAAGTAGAAGAGGAAATAAGGAATATAGAAGAAAGCGTGGACTCTCTTTCCGAAGGCGAGATTGACAGGCAGGAGAATGCAGGTCTGAATGTATCGGAAGAGAATGAGGAATTAAGTCCTGAAGACATTCCCGAAATGGAAAAAGTGGTTACGGAAGACCATGATTTTGAAGGAAATGGAGGAAAGAAGAAAAAATTTAAGTTTTTTCTTTTTTTCTTTTTTATACTGCTCATTGCCGGCGGAGCCGGATACTATTATTTAAACACAATAATAGAAAGAAGCCCTGAGGAACCCGTGGATTTTACTCCGGCCCCGGCTGTTGTTGAAGAAGCGGATGAAAAGCCTCTTGAGGAAGAAAAAAAGGATCCCCGCGAGATAAGCCCATACTTATATTTAAATGCCGAAAATATAGAAAAAGATTTAAGTGAGGATATAGTTTCTTTTGTGTGGAATACTTCCGATGATCTAAGCAGGGTGAGGGAATTTTATAAAAGCCGCATGCCCGCCATGGATTTTTCAATTGAAAAAGATGATTTTAACCTGGAGGATCATATTGCCCACCTTGTTTTTGAAAGCGAAGAGAAAGGCGTGGTGGCAGTTATTTTAACTGAGGAGGAGGGAGTGGTTTCCGCCCAGGTGAGCCACATTGATAATTGAGTTCTGTTTTCACTGCGGATTCGCATCTTAAGGTTACTGAAAAGCCCGAGGCCTATCAAAACTTCACTCATTTTTTAAACAAGGTGAGCCAGAGGTTTGAAAAGCTTTATATCCTGGGCGACCTTTTCAGTTACTGGTTTGAACACCCCCGGCTTGATTTAAGTGCGAACAACCCTGCGGTTAAAGCCCTGAGAAAGGTTTCTGAAAAAGGTCTTAAGGTATACTTTATCTATGGCAACAGAGATTTTGCGGCGGGAGAATATTTTAAAGCCAATTCAGGGGTAAAATTTTTGGGAGAAAGCCTGGTGATAGACTGCGCTGCGGGAAAGGCTTTTTTAAGTCATGGGGACAATCTTGTTAAGCAGGATATAAGATACCAGATTTGGAGGAGAATTATAAGATCTCCCTGGGCGGCTTTTATCTTTAAAAACCTTCCGGTTTCAGGTGCTGTTGCCTTTGCCGATGCGGTAAAAAGGAAGGGTAAGGGCAAAATTTCATATAAAACCGTTGCTAGCATGATTGAGCACAGGGTGCCGGAGGAATTTCGCAAGGGCTATGATGTTATAATAGCCGGGCATGCCCATTATAAGATGCAAAAGCACTTTAATATAGACGGACAAAAAAAATTTTTGTATCTGCTACCCGAATACAGCTATCCGGGAGAATTTCTGGTATTAAATGATAAAGGTGAGTTTGATTTTAAGAGAGTGGAATAAGCTTTAGCTTTCTTCCCATTCTGTTTTGTCGCCGCTAGTTTTTACTGGATATATGTCATCCACAATTTCCTCCGGACTGAACCAGAGTTTGATTTCTCTTTCGGCCTCCGAGGGGCTTGAAGATGTGTGTATCACGTTTTCGTAAACGCCTTGGGTGGTTATTCGTCCGTAAGCGCCTCTGACCGTGGTGGGCAGGGCTTCTTCCGGGTTTGTAGCCCCGGCTAGCTTTCTGACCTTGGAGATGGCGTTTTCTCCCCGGTACACAAGAGCAAGCACCCTCCGGTAGCCCTTGCCGTGGAGATGACCTTTTATGTATTTTACCAGCTCGCTGAAAAAAGGTTTGTCCTTTAAGTGTCCGTAGTGTTTTTCTGCCAGCTGGTCGGTTACCCGTACTACTTTTGCCCCCACGATTCTAAGCTGGGTTTCAGAAAGCTTGGTCAGAATATTGCCCGTAAGGGATTTTTGAAGCCCGTCCGGTTTTATCAGCACAAGTGTCTGCTCTAGTTTGTTTTTGTTTTGTTCGCTCATTTTCTATTTCGTTGGATTCTCAATTTATTATGGTTCCCTTATAGCAATATATTTAAAAAAGTCAAGTTTAGCATGAATTTTTTTGCTTGCTTGAATTAATTTTTGCAAATACCTATAATACACTTGAAACAAACCAGGAGGAGTTATGGATGTAAATTTAGAAAACTTAATTGGAAAGATAAAGAAAGAAGGAGTTGAGGAAGCCCGGCAAAAAGCTGATCAGATACTGAAAGAGGCTCATGAGAAAGAAAAGGAAATAATACAACAGGCAGAAAAAGAAGCTGAAAAAATTATAAATGACAGTAAAAAAGAAGCAGCACAGTTTAAGAAAAATTCCGAGAAAGCCTTAAAGCAGGCGGCCCGCAATGTTATACTATCGGTAAAAGAAAGACTCACGGAAATATTTGATAATATTTTAAAGCATGAGGTCCAAGCCGCCTTAGGCCCGGAAGAACTGGCGGGAATTTTAACTAAAATAATTGGTAAATGGAGCCCGGATAAGGATAAGAGCATCGAAGTTCTGGTTAGTGATAAAGACAAAGAAAAACTGGAAGGCCTTTTGATATCAGGTTTAAAGGAAAAGGCAAAGGGGAAATTTGAAATAAAGAGCTCCGTATCTGTAGAAAAAGGATTTCAAATCGGTTTAAAAGGAGAAGACACCCATTATGATTTTTCCGATGACGGGATAATTGAATCGTTGTCGGTTTTTCTCAACCCTGCTGTATCAGATATAATTTCAGATAAAAAAGATGGATAAATATTACTATCTTATGTCCCAGCTCCCTTTTCTTAAATTTGGAGAGGGCGCAGGCATAAACAAGAATTCCTTTTTAGAGGAGGCCGAAAAGTGGCTGAGCGAGAAAGAATTTTTGGATCTCAAAAAGGCCGATTTTGATTTTCTGCAGGAAGGCTGCAAGAATAATCTGTTAAAAGAATATACCGGATTTGAGCTTAGCTTAAGAAAAGAGATTGCGCTTTACAGGGAAAACAGCAAAAGCAAAAAGGAGTTCAACCAGTCATGGGAAGTTCTCTCCAAGGCTCTTTTGGAGGGAAACCCGCTAGAGGTAGAAAAAAAACTGTTTTTTCTACGCTGGCAAACTATTGAGGACCTTGCCCTGGGTTTTTCTTTTAGCCTGGAGGCGGTTGCGGCTTTTTTTGTGAAGCTGCAAATTGTGGAAAAGATAGGTGAGTTTGACAAAGATAAAGGAACAGTTAAGTTTGATGAGTTAACAGAGGTTAGTGATGAAAAAATTCGGTAAAATAATAGCAATAAGCGGAAATACAATAACAGTTGAATTCGAAGTAAGTGCTTCCCAGAATGAGGTTGGTTATGTTATAGCAGGCGGGCAGCGCCTTATGTCAGAGGTTATACGTATAACCGGTAACACCGCCTTTATGCAGGTTTTTGAAGATACTAAAGGAATTAAAGTAGGAGATAAGGTTGAATTTTCAAATCAGATGCTCTCGGTGGAACTGGGACCCGGGCTTCTCGGACAGGTTTATGACGGGTTGCAGAATCCTTTGCACAATCTGGCGCAGGAGTTTGGGGTGTTTTTGCCCCGGGGCATGCAGTTGGAAGCCCTGGATAACGATAAAAAATGGGAGTTTAAACCCGGCGAGGATTTACAAGGTAAGGAGATTACAGCCGCTGAGCCTCTGGGATATGTAAAAGAAGGCATTTTCAAGCATCACATACTTGTGCCTTTTTCCATAGAAGGAGAGGTAAAGGTTAAAGAAATTTCCCCCGGCGGTAAATATAAAATCAGAGATAAAATAGCGGTTTTGGAGGATGAGTCCGGAAAAGAAATTCCAGTCACCATGGTAATGAACTGGCCGGTAAAAATTCCTATCGCCAAGTTTACTCAGAAATTTACTCCCAGTGATCCTCTTGCAACTAAAATGAGAATGCTTGATAGTTTTTTTCCGGTAGCCAAAGGAGGGACTTACTGTGTTCCCGGGCCCTTCGGCTCGGGAAAAACAGTTCTTCAGCAGCTTATCAGCCGCTATGCGGACATTGATATAGTTATTATTGCCGCCTGCGGAGAAAGGGCCGGCGAGGTTGTTGAAACTTTAAAAGAATTTCCGAAATTAAATGACCCGCGCACCGGACGTTCGCTTATGGAGAGAACAATAATTATCTGTAATACCAGCTCCATGCCGGTTGCGGCAAGAGAGGCCTCTGTTTATACGGCTACCACCTTAGGTGAGTATTACCGTCAGATGGGTCTGGATGTACTTATTCTGGCCGATTCAACTTCCCGGTGGGCGCAGGCAATGCGCGAGATTTCAGGCAGGTTAGAGGAAATTCCCGGAGAGGAAGCTTATCCTGCTTATCTTGAATCCAGAATAGCAGAATTTTATGAAAGGGCGGGACAATTTGAGCTGCCTTTCGGAAAAAAAGGAAGCCTCACTATCGGGGGGACTGTTTCACCTGCCGGGGGCAATTTCGATGAGCCGGTCACCCAGGCTACCCTTAAAGTAGTGGGAGCTTTTCACGGTCTTTCACAGGACAGGGCGAATGCGCGTAAATATCCGGCGGTTGATCCCCTTCAGAGCTGGTCCCGTTACCCTACGCCTCTTGACAGTGAGAAAGTTGCAAAAATAAAAAATCTTTTAAAAAAGGGGGACGAGGTTAAACAGATGATGAAGGTTATCGGTGAAGAGGGAACTTCTCTTGATGATTTTCAGATTTTTCTAAAAGCAGAGTTTTTAGATGCCGTATATTTGCAGCAAAACGGCTTCGATCCGGAGGATGCGGCAACTGATGTGGAAAGACAGAAATATGTTTTTGATAAATTGGCCATCATAGAAGATACTGATTTTGTTTTTTCAGATAAAGAACAGGCGCGTAATATGTTTAACCGCCTCAGGGCTCTATTTATAGACTGGAATTATACTAAAAAAGACTCAGATGAATTTAACAAAAAGGAAAAAGAAATAGATGACTTTTTAAGAGAGCAGAAAAGAAAAAAGGAAGAGAAATGAGAAAAGTTCATAGTAAGATATTAAGCATAGTAGGAAATGTTATTACAGTCAAGGCACAGGATGTAGCTTATGAAGAACTGGCAGAAGTCAGGAGCAGCCGGGGAAAATCGCTGGCCCAGGTTATAAAAATTGACGGTGATATAGTTTCCTTGCAGGTTTTTTCAGGCGGTCGCGGGGTTTCAACAAAAGATCAGGTAATATTTCTGGGTCATCCGATGAAAGTGGGATTTTCCGAAAATATGCTGGGAAGGGTTTTTGACGGCGGTGGTAATCCACGGGACAAAGGGCCTTCACTGGCCGAGAACACAATTGAGATTTCCGGCCCGACCGTTAATCCTGTTAACCGGACTATACCTGACAGAATGATCAGGACAAATATACCCATGATTGATGTGTTTAATTCTTTGGTGGTATCTCAGAAACTGCCTATATTTTCAGTCTCGGGTGAGCCTTATAACGAACTTCTCTCCCGTATAGCCCTGCAGGCAGAAGCGGATATGATTATTTTAGGCGGTATAGGATTAAAGTATGACCAATATTTGTTTTTCAAAAACAAGCTTGAAGAAGGCGGGGCTCTCAGCAATTCAATATTTTTTGTGCATACTGCATCAGATCCAATAGTAGAGGGCTTGATGGTCCCGGATCTTTGCCTGGCTGTAGGCGAAAAGTTTGCTCTGGCCGGAAAAGATGTTCTGGTTTTGTTTTCGGATATGACTAATTATGCGGATGCTTTAAAAGAAATCGCCATTACAATGGAACAGGTTCCATCCAACAGAGGATATCCGGGAGATCTCTATAGTCAGCTTGCAAGAAGGTATGAAAAGGCTGTTGATTTTACAGAAGGCGGTTCAATAACTGTTCTTTCAGTAACAACAATGCCGGGGGATGATGTTACTCACCCCGTTCCGGATAACACCGGATATATAACGGAAGGCCAGTTTTATCTGCGCGGTGGCTCTATAGAACCATTTGGCTCGCTGAGCAGGCTTAAACAGCAGGTAAATGATAAAACCAGAAAAGATCACAGGGCTATTATGGATGGCATGATACAGCTTTATGCCCAGTATAGGGACACGGAAGAAAAACGCTCCATGGGTTTTAGAATGAGTTCCTGGGATGAAAAACTCCTTAAATACGGAAAATTATTTGAAAAGACAATGATGGACTTAGCTGTCAATATACCTCTCGAAGAAGCCCTGGATAGCGGATGGAAGATTCTTTCGGAATGCTTTGAGCCTGAAGATACTAATTTCCGCAGTGATCTTATAAAAGAGTTCTGGCCCGGCGAAAAACCCCGAAAAGAAAAACGGGAAGAAGATGTCGAAAGTTAAAATTACCAAGCAGGAGCTGAAGAAGCAGAAAGATTCTCTGGCAAGATTTGAAAGATATCTTCCTACCCTGCAACTTAAAAAAAAGCAATTGCAGCGCCAGATTATATTAGTTCAGAATGAAATTAATAAATTACAAAAGCAGAGAGAAGAAGATAAAAACCGGATTCTAAAATGGGTGGATCTTTTTGCTCAGGAGAATCCTATAAAAGATGTTTTAAGTGTGGAGACAATAGAAACCAGCGAAGGAAGTACGGCCGGAGTTAGTTTTCCGGTTTTTGAGAGAGTAGAGTTTAAAGAGAATGATTATGATTTGCTGAATACGCCCCTATGGGTGGATTTTGGAATAGAAGCTGTCAAAAAAATCATCATTTATAAAGCCCGCGGATTTGTTTTAAATAAACAGAAAGAAGCGTTAGAGGAGGAATTGCGTATTACAAGCCAGAGAGTTAATCTCTTTGAAAAAGTAAAAATACCTGAATCAAAAGAAAACATCCGTGTAATTCAAATTTATCTGGGGGAACGCAGAACCGCAGCTGTAGTAAGAGGAAAAATCGCAAAGAAAAAAATCAAACAGAAAGCGCAGAAACAATGATAGTAAAAATGCGAAAAATTACAATTTTACTGGCTTCAGGTGATGTTGACTCTGCTCTGAAAACTCTGCGCGAGTTGGGTGTTGTTCATATCTCTCATATGAAGAAACCTTATTCTGAAAAAATAGATGAATTAAGAAAAAACATATCTCTTTTAGACCGGGCTTTAAGTTTAATCGGCTCATCAAAAAAAGGGAATAATAAAAAAGATGAGGAGTTATTAAATAAAGCTAAAAAAATTACAAGCCTGGATAATGAAAAAAGCAAATTACAGGATCAATTAGAAGAGCTGCAAGACCAACTGGTCTGGTTTCGGGAATGGGGGGAAATCTCTCGCGCGGATTTAGATATGTTGTCTGAAGCCGGTGTTTATCTTGCTCTTTATGTCTGCGACCGGAAGAGTTTAGATAAATTAAAAAACAACAAGACAGTTTATGTTCTTAAGAAAAGTAGAAAAAACTTCCACATTGTCCATATTAAAAGAGATAAAAACGAGACTTTAAATTTTGCCGGGGACAGTAGAAAAGTTGAAATTCCTCAAGAAGATATTAACAGTCTCAAATCAAAAATTGATGATATACAAAGAAGGATAAAAGAAATAGAAAGCTCCTTGAAAAATTTTTCAGTTTTAAGTAAGCCATTTTTAGAATATAAGAACGTTCTGCACAAAAAACTGGATTTCATGCAGGTAAAGTTGGGTATGGCGCAATATGAATCTCTTGCCTGCCTGGAGGGTTATGCTCCGGTAGGCTCTATTTCTATGATAAAAGAAACAGCGGATAAACAAAAATGGGGCCTGGTAGTTTCAAAGCCCGACAAGCCTGAAAAAGTGCCCACATTAATAAGAAATCCTAAATGGGTTAATATTATAAGGCCTGTGTTTGATTTTATGGGTACTGTGCCGGGGTATAAAGAGTATGATATAAGTTTCTGGTTCCTGATTTTTTTCAGCATCTTTTTTGCCATGATTGTAGGTGATGCGGGTTATGGTTCTCTTTTTATAATTGCCACTTATTTGTTGAGAAAGAAATTCAAAGAAGCACCATCGGAATTCTTTTCCCTGTTTTATCTGCTTAGTGGCACAACGGTGCTCTGGGGCGCTTTAAGCGGTACCTGGTTTGGTTCTGAGACGATTGCGAAGCTGTCTTTTTTTGATTTTATTACCATAGAAAGAATAGGCAGTTTCACAGAAGGAAGTCAGGAGTTTATAATGTCTATTACTTTTCTCATAGGAGTGGTACAGCTTTCCATTGCCCGCATTATGAGGGCTTTTAAGTATATTAATACTCTTAAAGTGGTATCGGAGATAGGATGGGTTTGTATTTTGTGGTCTGCTTATTTTATAGCCGGAATGCTGGTTCTTGACTGGTCTCTTCCCGGTTTTGTTCTCCCGCTTGGCATAATTGGGCTGGCGGCAGTTCTTTTTTTTTCAAACCTTCAGAAAAACATATTACGGGGAGTTTTATCCACTATTGGAACTCTGCCCCTTGATATTATGGGTTCTTTTACAGATATTATTTCCTACATCAGGCTGTTTGCTGTTGGCTATGCCACGGTTGTGATTGCAGCAGTCAGTAATGAGTTGGCCGTAGGTGTGGGACTGGGCGGAGTTGGGGGAGGTTTACTGTCGGCTGTTATACTTTTCATCGGACACGGGCTGAACATTTTGCTCAGTCTGATGTCGGTTATTGTTCATGGTATAAGGCTTAATCTTCTGGAGTTTTCCGGTCAGCTGGGTATGGAATGGACCGGTGAGGAGTACCGTCCTTTCAAATAATGCAGGTGTTGTTATGATGATTAATAAATTAGGAGGTAAAAGATGATAGAGGGATTTGGCGATGCGGGTTTATCTTTGGCTCTTTCGGCGGTAGGTTCCGCAATGGGAACGGGAGCTGCTGCTATGGCGGCTGTGGGTTCATGGAAAAAGGCTTTTCTAAAAAACAAGTCTGCTCCGTTTACAATGGTTGTCTTTGTGGGAGCTCCTTTGTCTCAGACCATATACGGTTTTATTCTGCGCAATCAAATTATAGGCGCACAGCTTCCTGCTACCGCGCCCTCTTATATACTTCAGCTGATAATGGGTTTAGCTGCCGGTAT
>JBNJFW010000025.1:0-12503 GCA_051747165.1 Elusimicrobiota bacterium
TACCGGTCCCCGAGGCACAAGAGTTTCTGTACGCGAAAAATTATCTGCGGAACCTTCCCAGTAATTATCCTCATCCGCTTCTTCTTCACCACTAATACCAATAAATGCCCGCACTCTGGACACAACATTTGAAACTGCTCTCCTGATATCTTTGAAAAAATTAGATATACGGATTGCTAAATTTTCCATGAATCCCCTTTGCACGGGCGGCTTTGTAAAAGAGTCTGCATAAACAGCTGTTTCCCCGGGCTCAGACTGTTCTGTTCCTTCTTCCTGCATAACAGAAGGATTTTCCCAGGATTCCTGATATGACCGGTCCATACTCTCGCTTTCTCTTATCTCATCATAAAAAAGCTTCCCTTGCGAAACCTGCAGAGACAAAAAGAAAAAAATGCCGCATAAAACCGCAATTTTTTTAGTATCTGAAATACACCCCAGTTTCAAAGCTGCTCTTTTGATTTTACTCATAAATTACCTCCGTTTTTAAAAACACTACAAATCTTAGCCATTTCTTAACTTATCCATTAAATACTTACTTCTAATGACTCACTTGGTTACTAGTTTACTTTATACATATGTAATTTATGCGAAAAATATGTGAAACTATTGTGAAATGTAATTAAATCAACATAGGGGACTCCGCTTAGGATAAAATTTGTTAAATTTATCTCAACTTGTTATAATTTTCCCGGTTTTGAATTTAAAGGAAAATAAATATGGATAAAATAAACTGGAACTTAGATGACATAATGCCCCTGCGGGACTTTGACTCCCTGTGCCGGGAAACCCGGGAGTCGATAGAAAAGTTTAAGGGCCTTTTTTTAAAGGCTTATCCGGAAATGAAAGCCGGAGACTTTGTCCGGCTGATTAATTTAAACGAACATATTACCGAGCTTTTAAGCAAGCTGCACGGCAGAGCGGCCCTTATGGAAGCCGCCGACCAGTCATTATCCGAACCTAAAGTTTTAAAAGGCAGGGCAAAGGACCTTGAACTGGAAGCCTCATCTAAAATGAGAAGTTTTTTTAACTGGATAAAGGGCAAGAAAGTCAAAGGCAAAAGCATACTGGATGAGAAAAACGCCCGCAGGCTTTTCGGAGAAACACCTCAGCACAGCTACAAGCTTAATTATATGAGAAAACTTGCCCGCCATACCCTGAGCTCGGAAAAAGAAGAAATAATTGAAAAAAAAGATGCTTACGGTATTGAAGCTGTTACTGACTTGAGAACTCTTATTGAATCAGATTTTACATTTACTTTTGCCCCGGAGGGAAGAAAAGCAAAAGAAATAAATACGCAGGCCGAGCTGGCAGCCTATACCCGTTCTCCGGAGGCAAAAGAAAGAAAAGCGGCATATACGGCTCTGTTGGAAAAATATAAGTCGCATATCAACTATTTTTACACCGTCTATTCCTCCGTGGTTAAAGACTGGGTCTTTGAGGCTTCGCTAAGAAACTATTCCTCCCCCCTGTCTGTAAGAAATGCCGCCAACCATATAAATGACAGAGCAGTGCAAAAACTGCTGGAAAGCTGTTCTGCCAACAGAAAAATTTATCAGCAATATTTTAAATTTAAAGCCCGGCACCTTAAAACAGAAAAACTCAGCAGGTTTGATTTATACGCTCCGCTGGGAGGGGAAAAGGAAAACATTTCATTTAAAGAGGGAGTGGATATTGTCCTGGATGCCCTGGGAGAGTTTTCAGGGGGGTTTAAGGATAGAGCACTGGAAATAATAAGCAGCAAACATATTGACAGCCATCCTGAGAAATCAAAAACCCCGGGCGCTTTCTGCGCTACAATCTCTCCTTCCATAGCCCCGTATATACTTTTAAATCATACCCGGACCAAAAGAGACGTGCTTACCCTGGCCCATGAGCTGGGACACGGAATACATTCCCTTTACTCTAATCATTTGCCCTGCAGCGTGCAGCATTCCGTACTTCCGCTTGCCGAAACCGCCTCCACTTTTTGCGAAATGCTTGTTTTTGAAAAACTTCTGGAGTCCTCTTCTCAAAAACAAAAAAAGAAAATGCTTTCAGATAAACTTTCGGAATCATATGCCACAGTTATTCGGCAAAACTATTTCGTTAAATTCGAAATGGAAATTCATGATAAAATCAAAAAAGGCCTGAGTCCGGAGGACATTTCCGACATTTATTTTAGCACTTTAAAAGAACAGTTTGAGGATTCTGTACTGATTGACAGCCTTTTCCGCTATGAATGGGCATATATACCTCATATTGTCCATACTCCCTTTTACTGCTATTCCTATAACTTCGGAGAGCTCCTTTCTCTTTCGCTTTATGCCTTCTACAAAAGCAAAGGCCCCTCTTTCAAGGAGGAAATAATAAAGATACTATCCGCCGGCGGTTCCATGGATCCCGCTTTAATACTTAAAGAGGCCGGGGCGGATATAAACTCACGCCTCTTCTGGGATAAAGGTTTTGATATAATAAAAGGATGGATGCAGAAGCTCAATGACTAAATTTCCGGTAAAGCCCTCAAAAGAAGCAAAACTTTTAAGAAAAATGAAAAAGTACAAAATAGAGGAAAAAGACATTAAGGAAAAATTCCTCAAGTCTTCAAAAAAAGGGGGGACAAAATCAGATAAAACCGCAAACAGCGTATATTTAAAACATCTTCCCACGGGCACAGAAGTCAAATGCTCTCAAAGCCGTTCCAGGTCCTTAAACAGATTTCTTGCCCGGCGCAGGCTGGTCAGTAAAATAGAGGACATGATAAAGGGAAGAAAATCCGAAAAACAAAAAAAAAATAGAAAAAATAAGAAGGCGGAAACGCAAAAGGTCAAAAAGGGCCAAAGAAAAAATTTTACGAAAGAAAAAGATGCAGTCAGAAAAAAAAAGATCCCGGGGCAGAGTCTCGGAGGATGAGCAATAGTAATTATATTTAATTTTTTTCTGCATTATTATAAAATGCCTTCCGGGCCCGTAAAAGTCTTTTACGGTTTTACTTCCTTTAACCATTTCCAGGGGGCCGGTTTTTGAACTGACATTTTTGTATTTCATTTTTTCAAAAAGCTTACGGGATGATATGTTTTCGGGGTCAATACTGAGTTCTATTAAGCGGCAACCCTTATTTCCAAGCTTTTTTTCCAGCTCTCTTAAGATTGCGCTTCCCACGCCCCTGCCCCGCAAAGCGGGGTCAACGCCTATCTGCCAAAGGAAATATTTATGTTTTTCTTTTTGAGAAAAAAAGCCCGAAACAAAACCCGCTATTTTATCTTCGGCTTGGGCAATAAGGCAGGTATCGGAAAAATAGCGTAATATTATCTTATACACATGCGCGGGATATTTTTCCAGAATCCCGCATGAGGAAACAAAATCATGTATCTTAATAAAATCTTCTTCTTTTGCTTGTCTTATATCAAGCATTTAATTTATTTTTTCCGGCCACTGCCATTTCTTTCATCCCTATGTCTTCTCTGTGATGAAATCTGCCTTTCAGCAAAGATATGGCTCTTTCTATTTTTTCGCCGGCTCCGGCAACCGTGCGATCCTTTGCCGCAAAAAGAATTCCCCTTTCAGAACCCACATTGTATTTTCCTTTTTGACTCATGCCACAGCTGTAGTATAATTTCACCCCTTCTCTGTTTATCTTTTTTTCGGGAACCTCCAGCTCAAGGATTTGGTTAAGCTTTTGGGGATATTCCGGGGGCACAACGTATTTGCAGACCGTGGCCAGAGGCTGGTAACTCAGTTCTTTTTTTTCACCTTTAACCAGGGATTTTATTATATCTACAATATTGTCTTTAAGAACCAGAAGCGTATTTATCCACTCCGGATCCCCGGGTCTGAAATTATATTCTATAAGTTTTATGCCGCTTTTGCAGATCATAAACTGACCGTAAAGAAATCCTGCCAGGGGCTTTGAGTGCTGACGGTTGAAAGCTCCCAGCGTTTCTTTTATTATCTGAAGGCCATCCCGGTAATCTTTTTCCTGCATAAAGGGAAGAAGTTTTCCGGGACAGCTGTAGGAGCCCATGCTGGCCGTATTGGGACCGGTGTCATTTGCATTGCGTTTTTTAAAATCCCGCACCGCCCATACGGGAATAACATTACTATCATAGATAAAACACTGAAGCGCGAATTCCTCTCCTTCAAGTTTTTCTTCTATTATTACCCTGTTTTCACCTTTTCCCGAAAGAATCTTTTTTATATACTCAACCACCCTGCTCTTGTCTTTAAGCTGCTCTTTAAAAACTTTCACCCCCAGGCCTTCCGTAAGTCCGGAGGGTTTTACCGCCACATTCCAATTCATCTGCCGGGCGTATTCAACAGCCTTTTCCTCATGGGTAAAAACCTTAAACTCCGGCAGGCCTTTAATTCTGTGCTCTTTCATGAAATTTCTGGTAAAGGCTTTATCGGATTCCAGTTTTGAAGCTTCCCTTGAAGGGCCGAAGACAAAAACACCTTTTTCCCTTAAATAATCCGCCAGTCCCATGGATAGAGGGGAGGCCGTAGTAACTATAACCATATCGACTTTAAGTTCAATGGCGTATTCGCTTATACTTTCTATGTGGGAGAGCTTGCCGATTTTATATCCATCGGCCATTGATATTATGGCCGGGTTTTCTGTGCTCAGATAGGAAAAAACTTTAATTGCAGGATTTCTTTTTATGTTTTCTATAGTTATCTGTCCTTTTGCCCAGCTGCCCACCACCAACACACGCCGGGGTGATATATTATATCCGGAATTCACATTATCCGCCTTTATTTCTGCTGCCGCGCTCGGTATTTTCCGGAGTCAGAGAATACGTATTATCATAGTATGAAAGCAGTTTAACCAGGCCCCGGGCCTGTTTTTCCCGGGCGCCTTCAAGGTCAAGCTGTAGCCTGCAATTATCACATTTCCTTTCGCAAAAAATGGGTTTATATGAATCCGGTTCCTTGTAAGTGGTTATAACACCCTCGTAGTTTCTGAGCACAACCTTGTTGGTAGCCCATGATATTATGTAATTGGGATTTACGGGAATCTTACCTCCTCCGCCGGGAGCATCAATTACATATGTAGGCACTGCAAATCCGCTTGTATGACCTCTAAGGTGCTCAATTATTTCCAGGCCTTTGCTTACCGGAGTCCGAAAATGGGCCAGGCCCTGACTGAGATCGCACTGGTAGAGATAATAGGGGCGCACCCTGTTTTTAACTAGTTTATGCATAAGCTTCTTTATTATCCGGGGGCAGTCATTTACTCCCGCCAGCAAAACGCTCTGATTACCCAGAGGAAACCCGGCGTCAGCCAGCTTGTTAAGGCTTTCCTTTGCCGACTTTGTAATCTCCCGGGGGTGATTAAAATGGGTGTTTATCCACAGAGGCTGATGCTTTTTAAGCATTTTTATCAGCTTATCGGTAATGCGGAAAGGAAGAACCGCTGGCATCCTGGTTCCCAGGCGGATGACTTCCACATGGGGTATTTTTCTTATTTCTCCTATAATCCAATCCAGATATTCATCCTCCAGAACAAGTGGATCACCGCCGGAAAGAAGAACATCCCGAACATCGGGTGTTTCTCTTATATATTTTATTCCTCTTTCTATTTCTTTTTTTGAAGGAATGTAGTCCCTGTCGCCTACTTTTCTTTTCCTGGTGCAGTGCCGGCAGTACATGGAGCATTTATTGCTTACCGTAAACAAAACTCTGTCCGGGTACCTGTGGGTAATATTTTGAGCGGAGCTGTCTTTTTCCTCATGCAGGGGATCCTCCATGTCTTCCCTGGTTATTAATAGTTCATTGATACTGGGAAAGGACTGAATAAAAATAGGATCTTTTTTATAATTTTCAGTATCCATAAGAGAGAGATAATAGGGGGTTATGGAAAGAGGAAACTTTGCCAGGGTTTTTTCTATTTCCTCCCTGTTTTCAATTTCTATTCCCGTTAACTTCTCAAAGGTATCTATGTCCCTTATGGTATGCTTCAGGTGCCATTTATAGTCCTTCCACTCGGGTGGTTTGTTTTCTTGTCTGTAAATTTTTTCGCTGTTTAATTTATCTGCGCTCATTTGATTTCCTTTTAATTTAATATTATGAATGTTATCTGAAAATAGATACAGGCTGATGCGTGGCGCCCATTACTGTTCTCCACAGTCTTGCCGCCGGGTTAACTGCTTTTCTTTTCTCCACCGCCATGGGTATAGGCACGTGCACATAGCGCGAATTCCAGCTGCTTACCAGCATGTCGGTTCTGCCGGACATGGCAGCATGCACCGTATTCTGCGCCAGATTAACGCAGTACTCAGAATCCAGAGCATTGGCCGGAATGCTCCTTATTATATAGCTGGGATTAAAATACTTTATGTTGATTTCTACTCCTTCTCGGGTAAAATGATTCGTAATTTCATTTTCAAGAAAATGCCCTATATCCTTCAGCTTTACATTACCCGATTTGTCTTTTTCCGCGCCGCTGTCTTTATTTTCCATAAGGTACTGGCCCGCACCTTCGGCAACAACTATAACCGCATGATGTTTTTTCTCAAGCCTCTTCTCCAGTACAGCAAGCAAACCCCCTCTTCCCTCCAGCCTGAAAGGAACTTCTGGAATAAGACAGTAATTCACATTTCTGTTTGCCAAAGCGGCATAGGCAGCAATAAAGCCCGAAGACCTACCCATAAGCTTAACCAGCCCTATGCAGTTGGGAGCGCCTTTTGATTCTGTATGGGCGCTGTCTATTATGTCTGCGGAAGCCTGCACCGCCGTTTCAAAGCCGAAGGACTTGTTCACATAATTTATGTCATTATCTATTGTCTTGGGAACCGCCATAACCGAAATCTTCAATCCTCTTTCCCTGATCCTTAGAGCAATTTCATGAGCTCCCCTCATTGTACCATCGCCCCCTATGGCAAAAAGAATGTTTATCTTTCTTTTTTCTAAAACATCCACCATCCTGTCAACATCCTGCGGACCCCTTGAAGAGGAAAGAATCGAGCCTCCGGCCCTGTGTATTGAATCGACAATTTCCGGGTTAAGCGCCATGGGCTTAATTTCATGGGGCTTTGCCAGCCCCCGGTAGCCGTATCTGAATCCATCTACCTCTTTCACCCCGTATGCCTGCCACAATCCCACTACCAGCTCTCTTATAATATCATTGATCCCCGGGCACAGGCCGCCGCAGCTTACAATACCGCACCTTAAGTTTTGGGGGTTAAAGTAAATTTTTTCCCTGGGACCCGCAGATTCAAAAAACTTTTCTCTGCCTTTTTCAAGCCCACCGGAAAGCTCCTTTAAGGAAACATTGGAGATGATACTATCTCCTCTGGTTACAAACTTAACCCACCTTTTGCCTTTAAGCGGGGAATTTATATTTGAGTCACCTAATTTTGTTATATTAATTATTTCATAATCCATACAATCATTTTACCATTAGAGCATGACTATGTCAAAAAAAAACTTTTTGCATAATAGAAGAATTTTGTTATAATTTTTTCCGGTGATATTATTTAGTCGGTATTTAAAAAATGAACAAAATAGATAAAAGTAATAGAGCAGCAGCAGATGATATTTTAAACTATAGTAAAAATATCATTGCAGCCCTGAGAGAACCAATTTTGGTTCTGGATCAAAACCTAAATGTTGTTTCCGCCAACCAGACATTTTATAATAACTTTAAACTTTCTCCAAAAGAAACTATAGGCTATCCAATTAATAAAACGGGGAAAAAACAATGGGATATCCCTGAATTACTTATCCTATTAAAGGAAATTCTTCCGGAAAAGAAAATTATAAAAGATTATAAAGTCGAACATAAGTTTGAACAGATTGGAAAACGGGTGCTGCTTTTGAATGCTTATCAGTTGAATTTTCCTGTAAAAAAAGTAGTAAAAAACGAAAAATTAATTCTGTTAGCTATGGAAGATATTACCGAACGCAGGCGGGCAGAGGAAGCACTGAAAAATTCCGAGGAACGGTTTCGCAGAGCTTTTGAAACTTCAAATGATGGATTGTTGTTGGTGCATAAAACTAAAGGTGATATTCTTGAAGCCAACAAAGCTGCCTGGAATATGCTGGACTGTTCTGAAGAAGAAATTTTAAAAAAGAAAATCTGGGAAGTTGGTGTAACGGAAAATCATAGTGACTTTCAAGCCATGATGCAGGAATTGGAAAAAAACGGAATTTTTAATTACAGCAGCACAACAGTAAAAACTGAAGACGGACCAAAGGTAAACGCCGATGTATTTTTAGTGGATAGAGCAAAAGTTGTTCAATGCAACATCCGAAATATCAGCGCACGAAAGCAGGCAGAAAAACAAATTGACGAAATATTAAAAAGAAGCCAGGAGATCGCAAACTTGGGTAGCTGGGAACTGGATGTAAAAAGTGGAAGATTGATTTGGTCGGATCAGACTTTTAGAATTTTCGGTTTCAAACCCCAAGAATTTCAGCCGACATATAAGAAATTTCTTGATGCGGTTCATCCCGAAGACAGAAAAATCCTAGATAAAGTTTATACTTCCTCTGTAGAAAAAAATAAAGATTCTTATGAAATAGAACATCGAATAATAACAAATGATACAAATGAAATACGATATGTTTATGAAAAATGTCAACACATAAAAGATTCCTCAAATAATATTGTTAGAAGCATCGGCATGGTGCATGATATCACCGACCGTCGAAAAGCTTATAAAGAAAAAGAAAAACTCCAGCAACAGCTTTTGCAGTCCCAGAAAATGGAAGCGATTGGAAATTTGACCGGTGGTGTTGCTCATGATTTCAATAATATAATTACATCTATAAAAATAACGGCCCAGCTGCTTTTAGAAGAGGATTTGCCGGATGTAGTTAAGAATGATTTAAATGAAATAAATAAAAGTTCCGACCGGGCTAAAAATCTCACAAGACAGTTGCTCCAATTCAGCCGTAGGGATACAGTTCCCAAAAATATCATTAACTTAAATACTGTAATAAAAAATACTTTTGAAATGCTCGAAAGGACTATCCCGGAGAATATTAATATTACTTCTGACCTGCAATCCGATTTACGAGCAATTAATGCAGCTCCCTCAACCATGCAGCAGATAATAATGAATCTTGCAATTAATGCCCGGGATGCAATGCCGAACGGAGGTAAACTTACCATAAAAACTGAAAACATAGAAATAACTTCTAATAATCTTCCCACCTCTGAAATAGAACCTGGGAAATATGTTAAATTGACAGTTTGGGATAATGGAACAGGGATGGATGAGCAAACGAAAAGTCAGATTTATGAACCTTTTTTTACTACGAAAGGAATAGGTAAAGGCACAGGGCTGGGGCTTTCGGTAGTGTTTGGAGTGGTAAAAAGTTGTGAAGGAGACATAAAAGTTGAATCAAATCCGGGAAAAGGAACCGGTATCAAAATTTTGCTGCCGGCAGTAAAAAGCAAAGAGAAAAAAATTGGGGAAGAAAAAGTTAAAGATAAAGTTAGTAAAGAAAGTACGGGAAGGGGCATGGGAATACTTGTTCTTGAGGACGAGGAAAAAGTAAGAAAAGCTGTCTGTAAAGTTCTTGAGAAAACGGATTTTAAAATATTTACGGCCGCAACTGCAGAAGACGCTGAAACAATATTTAAAGAAAAAAAAGAAAATATAGATGTTATATTTGCCGATGTTATTCTACCTGACGGGAACGGAATTGAAATCGCCGATAAATTTAAGAGGATAAAAGAGGATTTGCGGGTTATTATAACTAGCGGTTATATTGCCGATAAGGAAACCAGGGAAAATATAGCCCAAAAAAATCTAAAATTCGTAGAAAAACCTTTCAGTCTAAAAAAAATCAGGGAAATTTTAACTGAATTGACCGAAGAAATAAAAAATAAGTAGAATTATTTTCTCAAAATTCTTTTAGAATTCCGAAAGCAAATCTTGTATGAATTAAACGGAAAGAAAGCTACAGGTAATAATTATTTTTTCGAAAGAGATAATTAGTACTATACCGGTAAAAATCCGCAAAGCACTTCGGAATTCTCTTAACAGATAAAGTTTCACCCTTTATAATTGGTTCTATGAAAAGAGTTTGTGAATATCATATTCGCCTGCCTTTTTCTTGGCAAGAAAACCCCCCGGTTTCGACTGCAAACAAATCAAATATCTATCTGGTTTATTATTTTTTTGATAGTGTCCGCGGATTTTCTGAAAAGTTCCTGTTCTTCAGCGGACAATTCAATCCTCAGGGGATGTTCAATCCCCTGTCTGTTAATTATAGAGGGGAGGCTGAGGCAGACATCGCTGACTCCGTAAAAATCATTTATCAGGGTCGATACCGGAAGAACAGAATTCTCATCTCTTAATATGGCTTCGCATATCCTTACCAGAGAAAGGCCTATGGCGTAATTGGTGGCCCCTTTGGCCTCAATAATTTTATAAGCGGCGTTTTTAACTTCCTCGAATATGCCGTTTAATTCTTTTCTATGCTCACATTTATTAAAATTTTTGCATTGCGGGCAGAATTTTTCAATTTTCATTCCCCCTATGCTGGCATTGCTCCATACCGGAAGCTCGCTGTCTCCGTGTTCACCTATTATATAGGCATGGACATTGTTGGGTGCAATAGAGCAGTGCTCGCTTATAAGATAGCGGAACCTTGCCGTATCCAGTGTGGTGCCGGAGCCGAAAACCTTGTTTTTCGGAAAGCCCGAAAGTTTAAGAGTAACATATGTAAGAACATCCACCGGATTGGTAACCACAAGTATAATAGAATCCTCGGAGTATTTTTTTATCTCATCAATAATGCTCTTAAATATCCGGGTATTGGTTTTTACCAGGTCAATCCTACTCTGGCCGGGTTTCTGGGCGGCTCCCGCTGTTATGACTATAATATCCGAGCCAACGCAACCTTCATAGCCCTGAGCTGATATGCTGGCGGGAGGGGTAAAGCTAAGGCCGTGGTTCAAATCCATTTTTTCACCCTCCGCTCTTTTTTGGTCCTTGTCTATTATAACTATTTCGCCTGCCAGTCCGCTTATCGTAAGAGCATAGGCAAAGGTGCTTCCCACATTGCCGGCTCCCACTATGGAAATTTTAGGTTTTTTGCTTTTCATCAGTCTTCAACTCCTTGAATAAATTTTCATATTCCCCGTAGCCTTCTTTTTCTAGATCTTCCCTGGCTATAAACCTGAGGGAGGCAGAATTTATGCAGTAGCGTCTGCCTGAAGGTTTTGGTCCGTCACTGAATACATGCCCCAGGTGTGAATTACCCCGGCGGCTTTTGACTTCAATTCTTTTCATAAACAAGCTTCTATCTTCTTTTTCGTATATATTATCAGGTTCAAGGACTTTGGCGAAACTGGGCCACCCGGTTCCTGATTTGAATTTGTCCAGGGAGCTGAAAAGAGCTTCTCCGGAAACAATATCCACATATATGCCTTCTCTTTTATTATCCCAGTACTCATTTCTGAAAGGCTTTTCAGTGCCTCCCTTTTGAGTCACATTATACTGTAGGGGGGTAAGCAACTTTGCTAATTCTTCTTTTTCCGGCCATTTGCTTTTTATATAAGATTCCCGGCCGGATCCTTTTTTGTAGGACTGATAGCGGTCGGGATTTTTTTTATGGTAATTTTGATGGTACTCTTCGGCCTCGTAAAACTCGCCGGCCGGAAGTATCTCTGTTACCAGGGGATCCTCAAACTTTCCTGATTCCTGAAGCTTTTTTTTAGATTCTTCAGCTTTTTTTCTCTGCTTTGGACTGTGGTAGAATATAGCCGTTCTATAATGTCCGCCCCTGTCGGCAAACTGGCCTCCGGAGTCAGTAGGGTCTATCTGGCGCCAGAATATTTCAAGCAGATCGCTGTAATCTGTCTTTGAGGGATCAAATACTATTTGCACTGCTTCTCTGTGGCCTGTTCGTCCCTGAGAGACCTCCTCATAAGAGGGATGCGGCTTTTTTCCGCCTGTATATCCCGAAACAACGCTCTTAACCCCCTCAAGACCATAGTAGGCAGCCTGGACGCACCAAAAACACCCGCCGGCAAAGGTGGCTTTCTGTATATTGTTTTCTCTGTCAGCCATAATAATATTTAAATACCGGCGGGCTATTCTTTTTCACTCTTTTACTTCTATATCGGCAGTGTTTTCCCATATACCGTGAATATTGCACTTTTCCCACACTTTAAGCGGGCCGTGAGCATGGCTTAGCTGTACTTTAAAAACAGCCTTGGGAAAACTGGCTCCGCCGCTTAAGTTTAGCCGTCCCAGAAATGTGTCTCCGCAGTAAAGCTCTATCCATTCAATAAAATGAGCGGGAGCGTTGGGATGTTCCAGCAGTTTTCCCACTTCGACTTTAACTTCAAAAGACTCATCTCTTTTAACACTGGACAGCGCTTCTATTACCGGCAGATGTTTTTTCTCCAGATCATCCAGGTTTTCCCTGTCTTTGGGCTCATTTACCCCGCAGAGTATATCTTCTTCGCATTTGACAACTCCCCATTGTTAAAACAAGGGGATTCTCCAACTTATACCCCGAGGGGCTTTCGTATTAGGAGTTCCTGCTTCATCGTAGAAACCAACGCT
>JBNJFW010000026.1:0-12394 GCA_051747165.1 Elusimicrobiota bacterium
TAGGAGGATTGGTCACCTGGGCAAAAAGCTGTTTAAAATACCTGAATAACAGCTGTGGCTTATAAGATATGGCCGCCGGCTGCTCATCATCCCCCATAGAGCCAATAGGCTCCTGACCGGTCTCGGCCATGGGTTTTATAACCATATTTAAATCTTCCAGGGTATATCCGAAAAGCTTTTGGTTTTTTTTGAGAGCCTCATGTTCTATCTCAAAATCCTCGGGCGGTTGATGAAGACCCTTAAGCTCAATTTTATTTTCTTCAAGCCATCTTGCATACGGCTTTCTTCTTGAAACCTCCGATTTTATTTCAGCATCTTTTTTAATTATTTTATTTGCAATATCCACTACAAGCATTTTACCGGGTCCCAGACGGCCCTTTTGAGATATATCAGAAGCAGGAATATCAAGTACACCGGTTTCCGAAGCCATAACTATTTTTCCTTTATTAGTAACAGTATATCTTAAAGGCCGGAGTCCGTTTCTGTCCAAAGCCGCGCCTATTTTAGTGCCGTCTGTAAAAGCAACAGCAGCCGGACCGTCCCAGGGCTCCTGAAAACAAGCGTGGTATTCGTAAAAAGCCCTACGGGCAAAGCTCATATGATAAGCAGTGCCGAATGCCTCCGGAAGCATCATCATCATAACGTGTTCAGCCGACCTTCCCGATTTTAACAGTAGTTCAAAAGCACAGTCAAAAGCAGCAGAGTCGCTGCTTCCCTCCTCTATGATGGGGAAAAGTTTTTTTATATCGGATTTAAATATTTTTGAGCTGAGAGTGCCTTCCCTTGCTTTCATATAGTTTATATTGCCTTTTAGAGTATTTATTTCCCCATTATGAGCTATATGCCGGAAAGGCTGGGCAAGAGGCCAGGAAGGAAAGGTATTTGTGCTGTAGCGCTGATGTATAAGCGAAAAAGGACTCTTAAAATGTTTATTTCCAAGATCTAAATAAAATTCTTTGAGCTGCTTTCCCGCAAGAAGTCCCTTGTATATTATTGTAAGAGATGAAAAACTTGAAACATAAAAATCTTCGGATTTGATATCAGACAGAAAAACCTTATTCTGTATTGTTTTTCTTACTACATAAAGCTTTCTTTCAAGGGCATCACCGTCCAAGCCGGGAAAACGGACAAATAACTGCATGAAATCCGGCATGCTTTTAAAAGCAGTTTCACCCAGAGATTCAGTATTTACAGGAACTTCACGCAATCCTAATATATCCCCTCCCTCTTTCTTTATTATTTTATTTAAAAGAGACAGAAGTTTTTCTTTTTTTTCTTTTTTTCGAGGAAGAAACAGAAAGGCTACACCATAATGCCCTCGAGAGGGCAAATTAAAATCTACTGCTTTCTTAAAAAATTCATGGGGCACTCTTAAAAGAAGCCCGGCACCGTCCCCGGTTTTATTATCACTTCCCACAGCACCACGGTGCATGAGGTTTTGAAGCATATCAAGTCCGTCTTCTATAATTCTGTGAGTATATTCCCCGTTAATGTTTGCTACGAATCCCACACCGCAGCTGTCATGTTCATTAGACGAGTGGTACAATCCTTTATTTTTCATAAATTAATCCCCTGCTAAACATAAACCGTCACAAGGAACATCTTTGTTCTGACTTTAATAAGGCGGGCTTTGCCTGGAAGGACTTCATTGTCCAAATTTGATTTTACTAAAAAATAAAATTATGTCAAATTTAGAAAGAAACTATTTAAAATTTATTCTTTGCAAATCAGTACTAAAGGCTTGCCTGGTTTTCAGGCAAGAAAAACCAGGCCCAATATACCCGCAAAAAAGCAGTAATAACCAAAATAATGAAACTTCCTGGCTAAAATCAGTTTAAGTAAAACTTTAATAGCTATATAACCCGAAATAAATGATATAATAACTCCCACCAAAAGAAGCGATAACGAAGAGTCCAGACTCTGAATGCTCCTTGCCTCATAAAGGGTAGCCCCGGCAATAGCCGGAATGCTCATTAGGAATGAAAACCGGGCAGCTGCTTCTCTTTCCAGTTTTAACAGAATACCGGTTGTTATGGTGGTCCCGGAACGGGATATGCCCGGAAAAATGGTAAATACCTGACTTAAGCCTATAATGATAGCTTTAAAAGGCCCCACTGAAGCTAAACTTACTTCTCCTCCTGAAAAAAAACGGTTTAACATAAGATACAATCCGTTTATAATCAAAAAGAAATATGCATAAGAAGCGTTTGAAAAAAAACTGCTTATATGACCGTAAAAGGTCAAGCCCAGGATGCCGACAGGCAGGCTGGCAATTAAAATCATCAATAAGAGTTTTTCATAGGGATGCTTCTCTGCTATCCCAATTAAACTTAAAAAACCTTTAATAAGGCCGGCAATGTCGTTCCTGAAAATAACTATAACCGCCAGAAGCGTGCCGAAGTGAAGCATTACTTCCAGGGTCACACCGGCCTGGCTTAATTCCATAATCTCCTGGAGAATAACAAGGTGCCCGGAACTGGAAACAGGAATAAATTCGGTAATGCCCTGGACAAGGGCAAGTATAAACATTTGTATAAAGCTCATAAAGTTAGTGGACCCTTATTGGACTGAGCATAGTCATTTTTATAACCCTTTGACAATTTTATTTTCTGTAAACAGGTCGGGGGGAAAATTTAGTATGAAGAAGCTCATGGGCTTTAGCGCTCATAGGCTTTTCAAGAAAATCTTTATATAAAGCCTTTACGGCCGGGTTATCATGAGAACAGCGTCTTTGTTTTTTCTGATCTTCCGTGTAGAGTCCTTCAGACCTTTTTAAACGTATTTCATCTGTAACACCATAAGGCTGGCCGCCGCCGCCTATGCATCCCCCGGGACAGGCCATAACTTCTATAAAATGATAAGGCGGCTCGGAATTATTTTCTTTTGCCTCTCGTACTTTATTTAAAACTTTTTCAATATTGCCCATGCCGTGGGCAACGGCTATCTTTATATCCTTGCCTTTTATATTAAGCGAAGCTTCCTTTACTCCGGCCAGACCT
Organism: Elusimicrobiota bacterium; assembly: GCA_051747165.1. GTDB lineage: Bacteria > CG03 > SLGR01 > SLGR01 > PWQF01 > JBNJFW01. The sequence continues at coordinate 3,000 of JBNJFW010000026.1, forward strand.
CTTACATCGTTAAAGTTCAATTCCGGCATATTTTCTTCTGTTAAATAATAATAGGCACTTCTTAAAGCCGCTTCCATTACTCCGCCGGTGGAACCGAAAATGACCCCGGCGCCGCTATATTCACCAAGAATATTATCGGCATTCGTATCCTGCAAGGCCTTAAAATCAAGCCCGGCCTGCGAAATCATTCTTGAAAGCTCCCTGGTAGTTAAAACCAGATCCACGTCCTGATGTCCGGAAGCCTTCATATGCTCGCTGCGTGATATTTCATATTTTTTGGCAGTGCAGGGCATTACTGAAACCATAAATATTTTTGAAGGGTCAATGTTATTCTTTTTTGCATAATACGTTTTGGATAGTACCCCAAGAATCTGGTGAGGTGATTTACACGACGAGAAATGATTTATCATATCAGGATAAAATTTTTCCATGAAATCCACCCATGCAGGACAGCAGGTTGTTATAAGGGGGAGTTTGTCCGGACTTTTAAGAACTTTGTCCTTAAACTCAGATGCTTCTTCTACAATTGTAACATCCGCGCCAAAGCTGGTGTCAAATACTGCCTTAAAGCCTATCCTTCTTAAAAGAGTATATAACTTGCCAGTAAGATTCGTACCCGGCTCATATCCGAAAGCTTCTCCCACAGTTACCCTTACAGCCGGGGCTATCTGGACTACACAATGCATATCTTTATCAGTAAGAGCCTCCCAGGCTTTGGGCGTTTCATCATATTCAAATATAGCACCGGTGGGACAATGCGCACTGCACTGGCCGCAGCGGATACATGGCGATTCAGCAAGCCCTATATCTCCGGCTGCAGAAATTCTGGTGTAAAAGCCCCTTTCAAGAAAGGAAAGGGCCCATACATCCTGTACCTGCTGGCACACTTCTATGCATCTTCCGCAAAGAATGCATTTCTGTGGTATAAGTTCTATGTTTTTAGTTGACTTATCTTCGGGCAGGTTCCTGAGATTTTTTTCAAATTTTTCTTCTCTTATGGCAAAATCGGCAGTGAGTTTTTGAAGTTCACATCCATTATTTCTGCCGCATTGAAGGCAATCATTCGGATGATTTGATAAAATAAGTTCAAGAACATCTCGTCTTACTTCAATTATTTCCGGGTCATGGGTTATAACCGACATTCCTTCCTCAATAGCAGTACAGCATGATCTTATCATCCTGGGAAAACCTTCCACTTTAACTATGCATATACCGCAGGCTGCCGAAGGGGAAAGATCCGCATGCTTACAGAGTACAGGTATTGAAACCTGAACCTTTTTTGCAGCTTCAAGTATTGTAGTACCTTCGGGAACCTCAACCGAAAGTCCGTTTATCCGGGCTTTTACTTTCTTTTTTTCATTCATTTTTTTCTCACAGCATCAAACTTGCAAACATCATAGCATTCCCCGCACTTTATGCATTTTTCCTGATTTATATAAAAGGATTCATCCCGGCTTCCCTCAATTGCATTAACCGGGCATTTTTTAAAACATAAACTGCAGCGGGTGCACTTTTCCTGAATAATCGAAAAACTCATAAGATCGCTGCACTTTCCGGCCTTGCATTTTTTTTCCTCTATATGCTGAACATATTCATCGCGAAAATACTTAAGAGTTGAAAAAACAGGATTTGGGGCAGTCTGACCCAGGCCGCACAGTGAAGCTTTTGCCATAGCTTTTGAAATGGCTTTTATTTTCTCTATGTGCTCAGGCTTTCCCGAGCCCTTTGCAATGTGATTTAAAATCATTAAAAGCTGATATCCGCCTATCCTGCATGTAGGGCATTTCCCGCATGATTCATCAACACAAAATCTTAAATAAAATCTTGCTACATCAATCATGCAGTCTGAAGAACCTATTACAATCATGCCGCCGGAACCCATAATTGATCCCATTTGTTGCAGATTTTCATAGTCCACGGGTGTATCTATATACTCAGCGGGAATCATGCCTCCGGAAGGGCCTCCGGTCTGAACAGCTTTAATTTCATGGCCATGTGCAAGCCCGCCTCCTATATCATATACTATTTCCCTTAACGTGGTGCCCATAGGAACTTCAATAAGCCCGGAATTCTTAACCTTGCCGGTTAATGCAAAAACTTTAGTTCCCTTCGAAGTATCGGTGCCTATACCTGAAAACCATTTGCCGCCCTTGTCTATTATCACCGGTATATTAGCTAGGGTCTCAACGTTATTTATAATTGTAGGCTTATCCCATAAACCCTTTATTGAAGGATATGGAGGCCGGGGTCTGGGCGTCCCTCTTTTTCCTTCTATGGAAGCAATTAAAGCCGTTTCTTCCCCGCACACAAAAGCCCCGGCTCCAAGACGGATATCTAAATCAAAACTAAACCCGCTTCCCATAATGTTTTCTCCCAGAAAACCGTATTCGTAAGCTTTCTCAATAGCTCGGCTTACTCGTTTTATGGCAAGCGGATACTCCGCTCTTATATAAAAATAACCTTTCTGGGCACCTGAAGTATAGCCCCCTATAATCATACCTTCTATAACCGAATGAGGATCACCTTCAAGTACACTTCTGTCCATATAAGCGCCGGGATCTCCCTCATCTGCATTGCATATTATAAATTTTCTATCCGCAGGCGCCTCCCGGGAAAAGCTCCACTTTCTCCATGTGGGAAAGCCGCCGCCCCCCCGTCCCCTCAGGCCGCTGGTTTTAAGTTCCCCAAGAATATCCTCCGGAGATTTTTCTCCAAGAGCCTTTTTCAATGGCGCATAACCTCCGGCAGAAATATATTCGTCAATGCTTTCCGGATCTATTTTTCCGCAATTTCGAAGCACCACTCTAAGAAGTTTGTCTTCCGGCTTATAATTAAGGGAATCAATAACTTCATCTGACAATATGCTGCGGTTGATTATTTCTTCAATATCTTTTTCGCTTACATTTGAATAAACAATATTATCAGGCCATATTTTAACTACTATTCCCTTATCATATAAGCCCACAAATTCAGTTCGCGTAAGCTGTACTTTTTCTTTAAGATTTTTCTCGTTCAGAGACTTGTAAAAAGATGAAAAAAACTCATCTGTTCTGTCGGGACTGGTTACGGCAGTATCTTTTATAAAAACTACTTTTGTTTTATTCATAATAAAATTTATAATTCCGCGCTCTTAAGCTCATAAACTCCCGTATCCAGAATACGTCCCCCCATAACATGTTCTTTTATTATACGGGCGGCGACTTTTTTATCTACATTCCCGTAAATAATGCGGGGGAGGCCCTCAATATTTATCTCTACAAGAGGCTCTGCATAACACGCTCCCAGGCATCCGCACTTTTTTAAATCAATATCCAAAGCGTTTTTATCTATCTCTTTTTTAAGATATTCATATACATCTTCAGCGCCGGCAGCTATGCCGCAGGTGCTCATTCCCACACGTATCCAGTTCTTATTGAGTTTTTCCTGTTCTTTTATTATTTTTTCAAAATTAATTTTTTTCATTATCTTTTTTGTCTTCGCCTGTGTATTCTGAAATTATACCGGCAACCTGCGGTTTGGTAACTTTTCCATAAACCTTTTCATTTACAGTTACAACCGGAGCAAGTCCGCAGCAGCCCAGACATCTAACTGTAGTTAAATGAAAATTACGGTCATCTGTTGTCTGCTCTTCCTCTATATTGAGGATATCCTTAAATTCTTTAAGTATCTCACCTGCTCCTTTTAAATAACAGGCTGTGCCCATACATATGGATATAGTATTATTGCCCGGCTCTTCTAATTTAAAGTAATTATAAAAGGTCAGCACTTCATATATTCTGGCAAGAGGCACATCGAGCATTTCAGAAAGTCTTAATGATACTTCACGGGGAACATAGCCATAAGCATTCTGAATCTCATGGAATATCATTATGAGATTACCTTCTTTTCCGGACCATTTGGATATTAATTTCTCAAGCTTTTTATTCATAGGTGTTATATTTTGTTTTTTTTTATATTTTTGTCAAGTTTCAGTAGAGCTTAAATTTAAATTTAAAATCCAGATGGCCGCGAACTTGATTTTTTCTTTATCAATAAATAGAATTCAATAACAATCCTGAAAAATGAATCGTTTTAAACTAAAATTTTAAAACCTGGTGAGCAAAAAATTAAATGTAATTATTATTATGGAAAAGAAAACTATATCATTAAACAAAAGTAAAATAGAAGAAGAAGCATCGCGCAGGCGAACTTTTGCTATTATTTCGCATCCGGATGCAGGGAAAACAACCCTCACGGAAAAATTTTTACTTTATGGCGGCGCTTTAAAACTCGCCGGAGCCGTGAGCGCAAAAAAGAAACAGTCAGAAACGGCCTCCGACTGGATGGAGCTGGAAAAGAAACGGGGTATTTCGGTATCGTCAACAGTTTTGCAGTTTGAGTATAAAGGATACAGATTAAATTTGCTTGACACTCCCGGACATAGAGATTTTTCCGAGGATACATACCGGGTATTAATGGCAGTTGACGCTGCCATAATGGTAATTGATGCCGGTAAAGGCATAGAAACTCAAACCAGAAAACTTTTTAAAATATGCGCCAAGAGAGGAATACCAATATTTACATTTATTAATAAGCTTGACTTGCATTCCCTGGAATCTCTTGAATTAATTGACCAGCTTGAAAAAGTCCTGGACTTGCAATCATTCCCCTTAAACTGGCCAATAGGCAACGGCCGGGACTTTAAAGGAGTATTTGACAGAATAAACCGGAAAATCCACCTTTTTAAAAAAACTCCGGGAGGAAAATATAAAGCGCCTGTTTCAATGCATAATCTCTCAGATACTATATCAGAAAATTTAGTCAGTCCTGATCTTTATAAAAAAATCAAAGAGGAAATAGAGCTTATAGATATAACGTGCGGCAGTTTCAATAGGAAATCTGTAGCTAAAGGGAAACTTACCCCGGTATTCTTTGGAAGCGCTTTAAATAATTTCGGGGTTGAATACATGTTAAAAAATTTTCTTAAATATTCTTCCCCGCCAAAACCCAGGTCGGGTAAAAATGGAAGCGTTAAAATAAGCAGTCCTCATTTTTCGGCCTTTGTATTCAAAGTGCAAACAAATATGAACCCTAAGCATCGCGACCGCATGGTGTTTATGCGGGTATGCTCGGGAAAATTTAACAGAGAAATGAAAATTCGGCACCAGCGCCTAAATAAAGAATTCAGGCTTTCCAGCTCCCATAATGTTTTTGGCAGAAACCGCGAAACCTTAACCACTGCTTATCCCGGGGACATTGTAGGTTTTATTTCCAGAGACGATTTCAAAGTGGGAGATACCTTGAGCACTTCAAAAAATATTGTCTATAATGAAATACCCAGGTTTGCTCCTGAAATTTTCGCCTTTATCCGAAACCCCTCGCCTGCAAACTACAAGTCATTTCGCAAAGGAATAAGGCACTTTCTTGCAGAAGATTTAGTTCAGGCCTTCCGGCTTCCCGCTCATCCAAATCCCACCCCTCTTTTAGGCGCAGTGGGCCCCCTTCAATTTGACGTTCTGCAATACCGCCTTAAAAAAGAATACAATGCAGATTCCGAACTGGATATGATGCCCTGGAAATCTTTAAGGTGGATCCAAACTGAACTGGAAAGTAGTGATCTAAAAAAATCCCTCCCATACGGAGCAGCCCTGGGAAAAGACTTATTGCAAAGGCCGGTTATACTTTTCAATGAAACATGGTCCGCAGAGCATTACGCCTCGAAAAACCCTGATGTTAAAATATATGAGACCCCTCCCGCCGAAGGCCTATGATTGAATATCTGCGCTTTCTTATGGGAAATAAAAGGTTGATTTCCTTTGGTTTTTCCATGACATTTTTTTCCAGTTTCGGGCAGACTTTTCTGATATCATTGTACGTGCCTCATTTAATTAAAGAATTTAATTTAAATAATTCTTCGTTCGGTTTTATATACAGTGCAGCTACAATATGCAGTTCAATAGCATTAATATACCTGGGAAAATATATAGACCACAAAAGCTTAAGAAATTACACCCTGGCTTCAGCTGCTCTTTTAATATTTTCATGCCTTCTCACAGCTTTTTCCATGAATATCATATTTATATTTGCCGGACTGCTTGGGCTCAGGTTATCAGGCCAAGGGCTTTTCAGTCATATTTCAAAAACTTCAATTTCAAAAAAATTCAGCAAGGCAAGAGGCAAAGCACTGAGCCTTTCGGTTTTGGGTTACTCTTTCGGGGAAGGAATATTCCCCCTTGTTATAAGCTCCCTTATTGCAATATTAGGCTGGAGAGGCTCCATGGCGGCAAGTTCAGTTTTTATAGCACTTTTTCTCATTCCCTTTATATTTTTTGCTTTAAACAAAAATGAATTTAAAGCACAACCCAAGCTAAACAGAGAAAAAAAAGGAAAAAATAATTTCAGCCGTAAAGAGCTCTTTCGGGAACAGGGTTTCTATATACTGGCTTTAAATACTGTAATTCTTCCCGCTCTTATTACAGGCCTGTTTTTTTACCAAATGACTCTTGCTGCAGAAAAAGGATGGGCCCGGGGCTGGCTTCCGGCATGCTTTTTGGCTTATGCGGCGGGAAGAACAATTTTCTCCCTGTTAAGCGGCAAGCTCATAGATAAATTCACTGCCGCCAAACTTCTGCCTCTTTATTTAATACCCTTTTTAATCGGCCTGCTGGCCCTGGTATTCGCAAGTCATCCCCTTGTTGCCCCTTTCTACCTTGCCCTTACCGGCATCTCAATGGGAATGGGAAGCACAATTAAATCCGCGATAGCCGCAGAAGCATACGGAACCCGAAATCTCGGGAGTATTATGTCTCTACTGGCTATGTTCATGGTATTCGGAACCGCAGTGACCCCTGTTTTATTCGGATTTTTGCTGGACAGAATTTAATTTCAGCTTTATAGCTGCCATTTCAGCTATAATTGTCTCCATTACAGCTTTTTTAAGCTACCAAGCCACGCAAATCTATAATTTTAATTCAAGTGAAGAAACTCTTAAAACCGCTTCTATTTAATTAACTCTGTTTTTCATCTTTCCGCATTGATTTTTATAATCCAGAAGTTATCTTGCCGGCAGGTATTCTTTAATCAGCTCCTGATATTTTTGAAGTATTTTTTGAAAAGGATTGTCTTCTATGTATCCGTAGGAGAGAGTTCTCTCCTTTCCCTCATAATTTAAACTGAGGGTGGTAGTACCCACATCGGTGACATAAGTCTGGTCTTTATTCAAGTCATTAAACTGCGCATTAAAGAAGTCGCTTTCAAGGTAGAGATCAAGCAATTCCTGAACTTCACTTTTTTCTAAATCAACTTCTACAACATTTCTTCCGGGAGGCTCCTCATTTACATATTCCCGGTAAAGCTCATACTCTATTTCCAGCCGGCCGTCTCCTGTAATATCAGCCTGTACATACTTGTAAGGACTGAAAGCGCCTTCAAGGCGATATGACATTTTAATCTCTTCCTTCATATCATCTCCTTCGTTACTTATGCCTTCTAAAGAACAGCCAGCTAAAAATACCATAAATATGGCAGCAAAAAATTTAACTTTTATCATGTTTATATATCCTCGCTTTTGACAACTCCCCATTGTTAAAACAAGGGGATTCTCCAACTTATACCCCGAGGGGCTTTCGTATTAGGAGTTCCTGCTTCATCGTAGAAACCAACGCTTCTACTCCACAGACAATCACCGAATGTCCTTCGGCTGAATATAGTATAGCAGTTTGCGATACAAAAAGCAAAAAAGTTTTACGCCTTATATCCCTCTTGCTAAAGCAAAGGGCTTTACGGCGGTTATCTGGTAAAATAATCATGCAATCCTTCAAGATCTTTAATGGATATTCCTTCTATTGATTTAATCTTTCCTTCTGCATTTTTTTCAACCGCCACTTCGCTTGTATGTACAAGGCCCATCTCATCCGTATGATATAGTATTGTACAATCCGAGCAGGATTTTGTAAAGACTTCTGAGACAAACAAAACTTTCTCAAGATATACGGGCTTTCCTTCCTTAGCCTGACTAATTGCTCTTATAAACTGCGCTCTGCTGTTAACCCCGTATTGCTCTGCCACAGTGGTAAAATCCTCCTGATGGCTTGTTCTGCCGTACTCCCGGGCGAAATCTTCGTGAAACTCAGACCTTGCATGTAAATCATTAAATGCCTCTCCGCCATATTGAGAGAAATCTATATGATGAGTTAATTCATGAAAAAGCACTTGTGAAAACAGCCTCATATTGTTTTGATCTTCAGACATATATGCCAGATTTAACTGAATAATGTTTTGAGGAGTATAATAAGCACCCCTGATATTTGTAGTCGGATTTTTACCAAAGCTTATTGTATTAAGACCTTTTATATGCATCGGTTCTATATTTTTCAGACAGGAATAAACCGCCCTCCATTCCGTATCCGTGAGTTCCACATCTTTCTCTTCAGCACGCACATAAAACTCCTGCCAGATTAAAGCCGTATACAAGCCGCTGTCCTCAAAATCAGAAAAATATTTTTCTGTAATTTTTTCAATAGCATTCTCAAAATCATCCGCATTATATGCTCTTTCAATTATATACGTAAAGAAATCAGGAGATTTACTAAAAGCATCTGCTATGTTTTTTCTTCCGGCTAAAGATATAAATTTTTCAAATTTATCCATTCCCAGCAAACTTACACTTTTAACCTTGTGGGAAAAAGCTAAAGGATTAGAAATAAAAGCTTCAGAAATGCTTTCTTCGCCTATAAGACTTTCCAGCGTTAAATAATCATCAATACCCAAGGCACTAATTTCTCTCAGACTCGCTCTCAGGCCTAGCGCTTCATTTATTAGCACTTGTGATAAATCTTCTTTGTCTATATTTTCCGATAAGATTTTAAGGACGTCAATATCAAATGGATCTATCCCGCGAGCCAGCAAAGTAAAATCACGGGTATTTTGTAAATAAGATGCTCTAACAGCGCTTTCTCCGAAAATATTAACCAACATTTCAGTTGATTTAGCAAAATCTTCCGGGGAAACAAAATTTATGCTTTGAAGTTGATTTTTGAATTCAAAAACATTATTAGAAAACAAACTGGAAACTGCTTCTTTGCCTAAAATATCAGTTATTGCAGCAAAGTTTTCGAAACCCATATCTATTAGCTCATTAATTGAAAGTAGAGTAACATGAGGCCTGGTAACAAATGCACTGTTTAGAGCTTCCATACTTAAAATATCAGAAATATTTTCTACCGCAGATTCAAATTCTTCTCTTCCCAATTTTTCTAAGCTTAGAGCTGCCGACTTAAATTCTTCAGGGTTATTAATAAATGCCTTCTCTGCAATGTCATTGCCGAAAAAATCAATTAAATACTCAGCTGACTCTTTAAATACTTCTTTATCTATTGGGGATATATCACCCAAAAGCCTGATACTGTCCCGGGAAT
>JBNJFW010000027.1:0-12283 GCA_051747165.1 Elusimicrobiota bacterium
CCCGGCAGAGCTGTTTTATTATGTCAATTGAAGGAGCATTGCGCATATCGTCCGTATCCGCTTTAAAGGCAAGGCCCAAAACAGCTATTTTCTTTTCCCTCAGGTTCCACAGCACATTTTTGCATTTTTCAACTATGCCTTTTTTCTGAAGGGCATTTATTTTTTCAACTTCTTTTAAAAGATTAAAATCGTATCCCAGCTTGCGGGATATGTCTATAAAAGCAGAGAGGTCTTTTGGAAAACAGCTTCCTCCGAAGCCGGGTCCCGGCTCCAGAAATGTATTTCCTATTCTCTTATCCAGTCCCATTCCCCGGGCCACTTCCTTTACATCCGCCTGGGTTCTCTCGCATATATTAGCTATGGCGTTTATATACGAAATCTTCATGGCAAGAAAAGAATTGGAAGCGTGTTTTATAATTTCAGAACTCTCAACGCAGGTAACCAGTATTTCAGTTCTGTCTTTAATGGGAGCGTAAAGCTCAAGCATCATTTCTTTTGCTCTTTCGCTTTCAACCCCTATAACCACACGGTCGGGATAAAGGAAGTCATTTACCGCTTTCCCCTCCCTTAGAAATTCAGGATTGGAAGCAACATCATAGCGGGCCCCTTCGGGTGAGTATCTTTCCAGGGTTCGCTTTATCCACTTGCCTGTTTCCACGGGAACAGTACTTTTTGATACTATGACCCGGTAGCCGGGCAGGTTTTCAGCTATTTCTTTTGATACGGCTTCCACATAACATAAATCTGCGGATCCGTCCGGTCTGGGAGGAGTATTTACCGCCACAAAAATTATATCCGATTTTTTTAACCCTTCTTTTACACTGGTGGAAAAGCTCAGCCGGCCCCGGGAAACATTTTTTTCCACCAGTTCTTTAAGGCCGGGCTCGTAGATGGGAATTTTTCCCTCTTTCAGTGTTTTAATTTTATTTTCATTATTATCTATGCAAATAACTTCATGGCCCATCTGGGCAAAACAAGTTCCCGATACAAGTCCCACATAACCTGTTCCTACTATGGCTGTTTTCATCTTTTTTCCTTTCATTATATTCGCTCAGATGTATATTCCGCCTGCACTTTTATGGATATGCCGCCCCGGGGGGTGAATTCTCCTTCCACTTTCATCCATTGCGGGCTGCATGCCCCCGCAAGGTCATTTAAAATCCTGTTAACCACTTTTTCGGCAAAGCCCCGGTGATTTCTGTATGAAAAAAGATAAAGCTTAAGAGATTTGCTTTCAATGCATCTTTTATCCGGCGAGTATGTGATTTTTATCCGGCCGAAGTCCGGCTGAGAGGTTATCGGGCAAAGAGAGGTAAATTCACCGGTGCTGAATTCAATTGTGTAGTTGGTGCCCGAAGAGGGATTCTCAAAGCTTTCTATTTCCGCTTCACCGGGAGAAGAGGGATAATTACTGTGCCCTTTTTTTAATATGGAAAGTTCTTTTTTTTCACTCATTTTTTTTCTTATTTATCTTTTTAAATGCTTTATCTCTTATTTTGCAGCTCATGCATCTGGCGCACGGCTCTCCTTTATCTCCGGGAGCATAGCATGAAGAAGTACTATCAAGATCAAGGCCCAGTCTCAGGCCTTCTTTTATAATTCTCTCCTTGGTCATAAGCAAAAGCGGAGCTTTAATAGATATCTTTGTTGCTTTTTTAGTGCCCAGGGAAGCCGCTTTTTCAAAAGCTTTCAGAAAATCGCCCCGGCAGTCTGGATATCCGCTGTAATCCCTTACATTGGCTCCTATAAAAACAGACCGGCCGCCAATACTTTCCGCCCAGGACACTGCAAGAGAAAGAAATATCATATTCCTTGCGGGCACGTATGTAGCCGGAACGGACTTTTCATCATCTTGTTCAAGCTCCATGCTTGCATCGGTTAAAGAAGAAACACTTATCTGCTGGAGATTGAGCTTAAGCTCCTCATGCCTGACTGCGCCCAGCATTTCAGAAATCCGGCGTGCTTTTTTTATCTCATATTTATTGCGCTGGCCGTAATCAAAGCAAAGGGTGTAAAGCTGCCAGCCCTGTTCCCCGGCCAGGGCGGCGCATACAGCCGAATCCAGCCCGCCGCTAAGAAGAATTATTGCTTTTTTCATCGGATATTGAAAATTTTATGCACATTGGCCTGAACTCTGGCATGAGGGCAATGCCGGGAAACCAGCTCTGAAAGTTTAAGGAAATCCATTTGCACAGAAGCAGGAGAAAAAAGAATTTCGCCTGCGTTTATACTGTTGCTGTTTATAATTTTAAGTGCCCACCTGAAATCATCGCAGTTTGCAACAACAAATTTTAATTCGTCTTTTTCCTGAAGTTTAAACAGATTCTGCTTTATCATCTTCTTTGATTCTCCGGAAGAAGGCGTTTTATAATCCATTATTATCCGGACCCGTGACGGAATTTCACTTATGTCATATGACCCGTTGGTTTCAATTAAAATTTTTATTTTTTCATGGCAGAGAAGTTTTATAAGTGTCTTCAGGCCTTCCTGCATCAAAGGTTCCCCCCCGGTTATAACCGTAAGGGGTATATTAAAAGAAAGGATCTTTTCTTTTATTTCAATAGCGCTAAAGGAAAAGGATTTTGTCTGCGCATAGCGGGTATCGCACCAGCAGCAGTTTAAATTACACCCTGAAAATCTTACAAAAACAGCCGGCTTGCCCACATAGGATGTCTCGCCCTGAACCGAAGAAAATATTTCGCAAATATCCAGCAGTGCCGGTTTATTTTTCTTTTTTGTATGTTGCAGTGTAGTCATCTGTTTCAGAAACACTTACTTTTATTACCGGAACACCCTCTTTCTTTATTCTGTCATATATATATCTGGCTACATTTTCCGAAGTGGGGTTTTCCTGTTTAAAGTAGTTGACTTCGTTTATGTTTTTATGGTCCAGTTCTTTAATAACTTTTTTTGAAATACCCTTAAGCTCCCTGAAATCCATTGAAAGTCCCCCCTTTAGTTTTGTAAAGGCGGCTGTGACCTTGACATTCCAGTTATGTCCGTGTACGTTCTCACAGTCGCCTTTATAATTCCTAAGATTATGGGCGGCGGAAAACTTTGTCCTTACCGTTATTTCATATGTACCTTTTTCACTCATAGGGTTATTTTAACTATTTAAACTCTTCAATGCAATTTTTGGCAACTTGATTTTAACCGATTTTTTTATAATTATAAAAGTCTTATGAACATATTTGCGCTAACAATAATTTTTTTCGCTATAAGCCTGGTAGGGGTCTCAACAGGAGGGCTTTCCCTTATAACCGTACCCCTTTTGATATTTTCAGGCCTTTCTCCCTCTGCCGCCATAGCCACAAATATGCTGGGTCTTGTTTTCATAAGTCTAAACGGAGCGGCGGGATTCTTTTCCGAACTTAAAAAAATTAAGTTCTCATTTATTGTAAAACTTTCCCTGATTAGCGCCGGGGCTTCTTTTATGGGCGCGCGCCTGGTGCTTCTTATAAATGAAGATGTGCTGCGCATAATAATTGTCGCTGTTATATTAACCGTTACTCTTCTTTTTTTCTTTTATCCTGATTTAGGAATAAATGAACGCCATACGGCCAAGCGACGCCGGGCCGCGGGCTGGGGCTTTGTATTTATACTGGGGGTATATGGCGGCTTTTTCAGTGGGGCGTATATAACAATGCTTACATATGTTTTTCTTATTTTCTGGGGCATGACATTTCTTAAAGCCGCCGCCTTAACAAAAGTTTTAAATTTTTTCTCCTCAGCTGCAGCTTCCTGTTATTTTATATCCAGCGGCGCTATAGATTTCAGCTATGCACTACCCCTGGCGACCGCCATGCTGGTGGGAGGCTACCTTGGTGCAAGAACAGCCGTATTAAAGGGAAACAACCGGCTTAGGCACCTCTTTCTTGGAGCCGCTTTGCTTCTGGGGATTATAATTTTATTTTTTAATTGAAGTCTTTATAAATTTAGTTATGCTATTCCCGTCTGCCTGTTTGTCATCTCTTTCGTGCCGGCTTCAATAATATCATTGGCCTAGGCCATTTTTCCGGCAAGAAGAAGAACACCTATGGCTATAAATACAAAGCCGGCCCCGTATCTTATAACGGTGGGACTAAGGTATCCGGCCAGGTAAGACCCCGCCAAAACACTTATCCCTGTTATAATCATATAAGCTGAGACAGATCCCAGCCATACGACAAAGGGGCTTTCGGACTTTGCGGACATACTTATACCTATAAGCTGGGTCTTATCCGCCAGCTCCGCTACAAGTATAGCTGCAAAAGTTGTAAAAAATATTTTTATATCCATAAAACACCATACAAAGCCGCCATAGGGGCAAACAAAAATTAAGAAAAATTCTGTTTCCTATATGAGCCCTGAGCTTTCAAAATTAAAATTGAGAAAACCATATCCGGAGGGCACTGCACAGAGCAGAGCTGCATTTATCCGGATAGTCCGGGTCAAAGGAAACAGAATATTTTCTTATATGCGAAATGAAAAAATTTTAATTAATCAATTCTTTTCACATTTACTGCTTTCGGTCCTTTATCTCCGTCAATTGCTTCGAATTCAACTTTATCACCTTCATTCAGGTTTTCTCCCTGAACATCACTGCGATGTACGAAAACGTCTTTTTCTCCGCTATCGGGTTTAATGAACCCAAAGTTTTTCATATTGTTGAAAAACTGTACTATTCCTTTCACTTTTTTTCACCTCCTTTCTTTTTTATATTTTCCATTAAAACACAAATCCTGTGTTTATGAAATCTGTTTTTATACACTTGTACTCCTTATGAGATAATAATCCAAGGGTATATTCATGATAAATTTATACTGATATGTCCTAAACCTTTTATTTAACGGGCAAGTATTCAAAATTTTTCTAATCTTTCCTTATAACTATTTAACATCCTGGTAAGAAGCTTATTTATTATCTTTAACTTCCGCTCCTGTATTTCTTTTCATATTCTTCCATAACTTCTTCTATTTTCTGCATCAAAAACTTAGTATCAAAGGGTTTTGCAATATAGCGGTCAACCTTTTTTTCCACCGCTTCTTCAAAGGAGTGCGATTCGCTGCTTGCAGTGAGCATTATAATCGGGATTCTTTTTGTTGCGGGATTCTCCTTTACTCTTTCCAGAACTTCAAATCCGTTCACATTGGGCATATCTATATCCAAAAGTATTAAGTCGGGTTTTTCAAGAATGGTTTTCTCCAGGGCATACGAGCCGTCTTCGGCTTTAATTATACCGTAGCCTTCGCCTTCCAGAAGTGCTTCCATGAGTCTTAAAATGTCCTGATCGTCATCAACTATCAGGACCCTCTTATTCTTTACTTGCTTAATCTTATTCTCCTATTTCCGGACCGGCTGATATACAGCCGGCAAAATATCTTTTTCTTAAAACGTCATCCCCGCTCCAATACCTATATGGAACAGTGAAAGTATATCGTCATCGGCAAAATCGCTGTTAAATATAGCCCTTACCCCTATCTGGCCGTCAAGGAAAAAAGAGCTTGTAGGTGAAACCATTTTAGCTCCAAGTCCGCCCGAGGCCCCGAAACTATTATCAGTCTCGGTGCTTCCGTTAGAAAGCCGGCTGTGGTATACTCCCGCTCCGGCAATGAAATAGGGCTTTATATCTCCCAGAGCAAAAAAGTTATACCTTACAACCCCGCTAACCGGAATAGTCCTTAAAGAGTAATCTTCGGCTCCGATTTCATATTTATACACAGGCAGGATTCCGCTTTCAATTCCCACCTCATACTGATTGAACATGCTCGAAGCAAAAATCGCCCGCAGCATAATACCCGGACCGCCTTGACTATCAGCACCTGAAAAATCAGGCGAAATAACAACCCCGTAATTGGGAGTGAGCGTAATTTCCGCCGCCCGAGACCGCCCGTAGGGCAATACAAGCAACGCGGCCGCAGCTATAATAGCCAAACTTAATCTTTTCATCTTAACAGCTCCTTTAACCTTAATCCTTTTCATTTATCCATAAGTAAAATCTAATAAAATCTTTTTTTTATTACTGTTAACTACATTATTAAACAGCTTTTGTCAATATGTCAAGCCCCCCTGATGTCTTCCGTGATGTGTTCCGTCATCACCGCTTCTATATTCATTAGTCTGGCCGGTTACAACCACCTCCTGAGTATCTTCGGATTCTTTTCCCTCCATAAATGCTGAAACTGCCAGAATCGCAAGCAACATAACGGTTCCGGCCAGTTTTAGAACAATTTTTTTCTCATTCATCTTTTTTTTCTGGCGGAATGCCAGAAACTAATTTCTACCTTAACTTCCCCTCTGCCCGCTGCGGAAATTCTTCATTGCGCTCTCCATCTCCTCATCAACGATGTGTGTGTAGATCTGCGTGGTAGTGATACTGGCATGGCCCAGGGCTTTCTGGACCAGGCGCAGGTCCCGCACCTGCCTCTCCCGCCAGAAGCGCAGGAGCTTTAAGAAATCCTCACCCAGCCACAGAATGCGGTCCTTGCCGCCTTTACCGCCGTTTACGCACAGTTTTCCGGTTTGCAGACTCAGGGCGTTCTATTTAAGGTTTAAGGCATCTGAGAGCCGTATACCGCTGTCCAGGATGAGTTTAATAAGGGTTTTGTTTCGTTGCGGGGACAGGTAGCGGCAGTTGAAGGTTTCAAGCTGCTGCTGCTCTTTTTCGCTTAGTGTTTCGGGGATTTTTCTTTTTGCCATTTTTGTCTCTGTTTTGCCTATTTTGTGAATGTACCCCGATATGTGTTATTATAGGGGTTATTCACGGTTTTTGAAAAACAGGAAAATATCTATTTTCGTGCGTTAGTTAAACTGAAGTTTTTTTCATCAAGTAAAGAATTGAAACTGAATTCGGGAACTGTTTTCTTTGTCTTTTTTCCTTTGTAAATACTTGATCTGGAAAAAATTTGGATTAACATATTTGTGATATTTAAGAATGCCTCACTGTGAAATTTTTCTATTCCTTTCTTTAGTTCTTCATCTTTACCGGCTAATTTATACATCTCATCTAAAGCCTTCATCATTTGCATAGCATGAAGTTTTACTTTATTGGCTAAATTCAAATTACCATCGCTGAAATTTATACTTAAATCCAGATTAAGGGCCTGTGTAAAAGCAATCAGGTCTCCAAATTTTATATCCTTATTTTTGGAAGATTCTAATTTTGATATTTTAGCCTGGGAACAATTCATTTTCTTAGCTAATTCTTTTTGTGTGATATCTTTTTTACATCTTAGGGCAAATAAAAGATTTGCTAAAGATTTTTCTCTTACTGCTTTTATTGCCTTCCCGGCAAATTTACTATCCTTTGACGTTCGTTTAATTAATTCTTCTGTTGTTTTTATTTTATCCATTTTTTTTGTCCTTTTACTTTATTTTTTTCAACATATCCTTGCACCATTTAATATCTTTTTCCTGTGTCTTTTTACTTCCTATCGTTAAAAGATAAAGTACTTCGTTCTTTTTATCCGGATAAAGATAAAACCTGGTCTCCTGTAATGTTTTATCAGTTATTACTCCTGCCTGGTCAATAGCAGCTATTCCTTTAGGTTCCGGATGAAAAAAACCTCTATTTTGTATTTTGGGATGAAATGGATTCCCGATCATATCAACAACCATCTTATATGTCTCAAAATTTTCAAGTACTGCTGTTAATTCATCCGGATGTTTTTCTTCATATTTCCGGTACTGCTTTGTGTATTTTTTTGTTTGTTTAATTTTCCACTGCTTCATAATTATTATAACATAGAATATTTTTTAATTCAAATCGCCAAAATTATTACATTTTGTAGTATTCTATAAAAAGTAAAAACAGAAATCAAATAATTAAATTATTGTCAAGGCCTCTTGTTAATTAAAAGCGTTTTTTCTTTTTTAAAAAAAACTTGCTATAACAAGAGATGAGTTTTAAAATAAAATTAAATATGACTAAACAAAATATTCAATTATTAGACAAAAATTTAGAAGAGATGCAAAAATTTATGCATGAATTAAATCAGCCCTCTTTTAGAGCCCGGCAGATTTTTAAATGGATATATGAAAAAAAAGTATCTTCCACCGGGGAAATGCTGAATATCCCCCGGGATTTAAAAAAACTTATAAATGAAAAAGCAGACTTTTCCCCCTTAACTACGCTTTCACGTCAAGTATCAAAGGACGGGACGGAAAAGTTTCTTTTCCGCCTTAAAGACGCCCAGCATATAGAGTCCGTTTACATCCCATACCGGGACGGGCGCAGGAGTATATGCCTTTCTACCCAGGCCGGTTGCGCTATGGGATGCGCCTTTTGCGCCAGCGCCGAAGGCGGGCTGAAAAGAAACCTTAGCTGCGGGGAAATCGTAAACCAGATTTTAACGGTGGAAAAAATCAAAAAAGAAAAAATAACTAATGTGGTTTTTATGGGAATAGGAGAGCCCCTGGCAAACTACTCCCGGGTTTTAAAGGCCATAAGCATAATCAACAGCGATCCCGGCATGAACATCTCCATGAGAAAAATAACCCTGTCCACATGCGGCCTTGTACCTCAAATATACAGGCTTGCGGATGAAAAGCTTCAACTGACGCTGGCTGTTTCTCTTAACTCCTCAAGAGATGAGACAAGAAGCAGCCTTATGCCGATCAACAAAAAGTTTCCCCTGGATAAACTTTTAAAATCTTGCAGATATTATGCAGATAAAACCGGACGCAGAATCAGCTTTGAATATGTTTTAATCAAAAACCTAAACGACAGTTATTCTGAGGCTAAAAACCTGGCCGGTATGCTTGAAGATATGCTCTGTCATGTAAACCTTATCCCTGCAAATCCGGTATCCGATGGCAGCTATCTAAAAGCGCACAGAAATACATTGAAAATGTTTAAGTCGGAATTAACAAAGAAAAACATAGCGGTATCCATAAGAAAAGAAAAAGGGAAAGATATCAGCGCCGCCTGCGGCCAGTTGAGAAACAGGTAAAAGCATGATTGACAAATACTGTACAATATTTAATACTGATTATAAGGAACTACTTGATTTATGGCTGACCAAATATTTAAAAAAACTGTTTTTTTCTTTTTGGGCTCATTTTTGTTCACTATGAACGGATGCACCTCCCGATTTTTAGTATCCGGTGACAGGCCCGAGTATGAAATCATTCAGAGAAGAGAGGACCGGATAACGGCAATCCTGCCCAACCGCCTGGTGGTAATAGCAAAAAGAATGCCGGCAGCACCGGTAGTAAGCGCCCAGGTAAGGGTTGAAACCGGATCTATTTATGAGCAGGAATACGCGGGCTCAGGCCTCTCCCATTTTCTTGAACATCTGATCTCGGGCGGAAGCACAACCACGCGCAGCGAGGAAGAATCAAATGAAATACTGGGCCGGATAGGAGCCCAGAAAAACGCTGCAACCGGGCTGGACAGTGTTTACTACTATATAAACGCCGGCAGCAAGCATACATCCACGGTCATAGAGCTTCTTTCCGACTGGATGCTTAACAGCACAATACCCGAAGCGGAATTTAAAAGAGAAAGAGAAGTCATACAGCAGGAGTTTTCCATGGGAGAGGGAGATCCCGGACGTATATTATGGCGCCTTACCCAGCAGGCCCGCTACAGCGCCCATCCCGCCCGTCATCCCATAATAGGTTATATTGACGAGTTCAAAAATATATCCAGGGAGCAGTTAATTGATTTCTACAATAGCATGTACGCCCCCAACAACATGGTCTTCAGCGTGGCCGGAGACATAGACCCGGACAAGGTAGTTGAGCATATTGCTCTATTATGGAAAGACGCGCCGTCGCAGCAGCTGCCTGAAATATCTTTTCCGATTGAGCCGGAGCCCTCCGCTCCAAAGTTCCTGCAGGCAAGGGCGGACATAAGCAGGCCCCGCATCCGCATGGCCTGGCCCGGAACAAAGCTTTCCCAAGAGCATGACTATGCCCTTGACCTTCTTGCTGACATACTGGGAAGTGGGGAAACATCCCGCCTTAATCAAAAAGTGAGAGATGAAAAAAAGCTTGTTAACACAGTAAATGCGTACAACCTCAGCTTTTCCTGGGGAGAAGGGTTTTTAGGTATAGACGCCGAAATAGCGGACGGAGAACAGGGTAAAGAAAAAGCGCTGGAGGCCATAAAAAAAGAAATTGAAATTCTAAGTAAAGAAAAAGTCAGCTTGGAAGAACTGGAGAGAGCCAAACGTAACATTCTCTCCAGAATTGAAAACTTAAACCAGACATCCCAGGGAACGGCTTCCAGGATGGCCGGAGACATACTTGCGGCCGGCGATCCCGATTACCCCCGGAGTTATTTAAAACAAATTCAGGAACTATCCCGCGAGGACCTTAAGAAAGCGGCCCGGCGCTATCTTAAAGAGCAAAGGCTCATAACCATAAGTCTGCTGCCCGAGACCCCGGATCATCAGGCCAAAGCGCTTGAAAGGCCTCCCCAGGAAAAAGAATCCGACTCCTATCCCCGCAAGACTCTTAACCTGGACAACCGGAGACTTTTGGATAACCTGTATGAATTTTCCCGCAGAGAGAAAAGTAAACAAGCCGAAACTCTGGTGGGAGATTATAAATTCTTTGAACTGGATAACGGCCTCCGCCTTATTACCCAGCGTTCCACACTGGCCTCCACTTTATCCATGCAGGTTTTTATGAAAGGTGGGCTTCTGGCTGAAAAACCGGGAGAAGAAGGAAGGTCCGCAGCCGCGGCGGCAATGATGAGCAGAGGGACAGAAAACTATTCCGCAAAGCAGCTTGCCCGGGAAATTGAAGACCTGGGAGCGGACATAAACGCTTCCAGCGGGTACAACACGGATTATATAAGCGCCGAGTCTTTAAGCAAAGACTGGCCCCGTATAATGGAACTGCTTGCCGAAGTTCTGCTAAGGCCTACTTTTCCCCGGGATGAATGGGAGAAAACCCGCATCCGGCTTCTGGCGGCAATAGACCGCCAGAGCGACAACTGGTACGGGGAACTCACACAGCATTTCAGAAAGGCTTACTTTAAAGAACATCCCTGGTCAAACACAAGACTGGGAAAAAGAGAGACCATTTTATCTCTTACCCCTGAAAAACTGCGCCACTTTCACCAAAACAGGCTAAACGCCTCCCAAACGGTAATAGCCGTTACAGGCGACGCCAAGCACGAAGAAATAAAGGACAAAGTAATAGAGCTTTTCGGTAAGATGCCTTCAAAACCTGTTGAAACGGCCCTGCCCCGGCAGGACTCCCCCGGAAAAGGCCTAAAGCAAAAAGAAACAGCCAAACCTCTTACCGCAGTTAAAATGGGTTTCGGACCTTCCGTTAAAAGGGTTGACAAAGATTATGTTAAAATAATGCTGCTTTCAAACATACTTAGCGATTTTCCTTCAGGGTGGCTGGAGAAGGCCCTGCGCGGAGAAGGGCCGGGACTGGTTTACGCCGCCTGGGCCAGGCTTGTAACCGGCTTGGTTCCGGGATATTTTGAGGTTACTTTTAATACTTCCGCTGAAGCCGCGCCGGAAGCCTTAAAACGGGCGGCTGCAACCATAGAGAGAGCTCAGCGGGAAACTGTTTCTCAACAAGAACTGCAGAGAGCCAGGTCTAAATTGCTTTTCAGCGAGTTTTTCAACCGCCAGAGCAACAGCGAAAGAGCCACCAACGCCGCTCTGGACGAGCTGTACGGAATACGCGACCCTGACGGAATGCTTTTTCGCAAAAGGGTGGAAGAAACTACTGCCGAAGAAATAAGAGAGGCGGCCCGAAAATACTTAAGCCGGGTCCTGACACTTATAATGTCCAATCAGAAAGTAGATGAAAAAGAAATTCCCCCGGCCCTTATTTCAGGCAGTTTAAATTATAACGAGTAATAGACAATCCAACGATAATACAAGAAAAGACTAGAAAGCTACTACAATTGCTTGCTTAATTTATCCTTGTTCTTAGATTTTACAGAACATTTGGGTTTGACTCCGGTTGTTTCGCAACTCAAGTTAAACTTTCCTTTACTGCACACCTTAATACTGTCTTGGCGCAGTTTTTTATACTGAGTTCACTTCTGCAGCATACTGTCATTCTTTCGGAGAGGCGCCTTGCAATCCTGTCGAAGGAGATATATAATTTACTGACGGAAAGAGAGTCGCAAATGTAAAAGGAAACAAACATGATTCAGATAAAAATAAAAAATATCCAGGAAATTATTAAACGGGAAAAAGGCAGCGTAGTTGCATGGTTAAGTAAATTATCCAAAGATGCCGAAAGAAAAGTTGAGGAAGAGGTAATCAAGGAGATTAAAAAAGCTTTTCAGGACGAAGGGGTGGAAGCCGATTTCGAAATAGTCTGA